>JAFMSB010000233.1 GCA_017353815.1 Methylocapsa sp.
TGTGGCGGTTCTCGCCCATCGAGAACCCGACGGGCAAAGAGTGCAAAACCGCTCTGCCCTGCTGTGTCCCGCTTCGGGTGCAGGCCTCGAGCACGCGGTGCACATCGGCTTGGGTGGCGGCCCGGCCGGCCACCGCTATCTTTGCGCTATAAAGTTTCGAATCGAGCCTGCCGCCGGTTGCGTTGATGATCACGCTTTCGATTTCGACTCCGGCCATGCGTTCGGCGGCATCGACCGCACAACGGATTGCCGCTTCCGCCGCATCCATATCGACGACCACGCCGCCCTTGATGCCGCGCGAGCGTTGATGCCCAATGCCGAGAATCCGGCAGCTGTGAGTGCGTCCGCGCAGCGTATCCGCGGCATCGCCCGGTGTCAGCCTGGCAATAAGGCAAACGATCTTCGACGTGCCGATATCGAGCACGGAAAGGACCGCGCTCTTTTTGGCGTGCAAGGGCGGCAGGCGCGGCGGCAAACGGTGCAAATTCATCCGCGCCCGCCCCTTGCCCTGGCATTGCGAGCCGGCGGGCCGGCACGCGCAGCCGCGGCCTCCTCGGAAAGCCTGACGGCGAGACGATCGGGCTGGCGCAGATCGATCAAGAGAATATCCTTGTCCAGGATGTGGTAGAGCCGTTGAAGGCCAGCGAGCCGCGCGGCGGCGGTCTCGGGCTGCCTTTCCGGGAGCAAAACATCGGTTCCGCCGTCCGTCTTAAGTGTCCAGCGGCGCAGCCCAACGCGCACGCCCGCGATAATGTGTTCGCGCAATGCGCCGCCCGCGGCGTCAAGAATGGCGACATATTCGCCAATCTTTTCATTGGCGCCTTCGCCTGCGACGAGCGGAAGATGGACGAAACGCCGGTCCAAGAAGGGACCCAACACCACGCCGTCCTCGGCCACGATCTTCGTCTCGCCGCCGTTTTGCCACAGAGCAAAGGGCCGCCGCTCCTCAATCTCGATGAGCAGCCGGCTGGGATAGAGCTTGGTGATCGAAGCTTCCTTGATGCCTGGCAGCCGCTTCAAGTTCTCTCTTGCCTTGGCGGCGTCGAGAAACAAAAGCGAATTGCGCGGCCCTATCCCCGCAGCGGCCAGAATCTCTTTCTCGGGAACCTCCCGCGTGCCCGAAACGGTCACCGCTTGGATGGCAAAACCAAGCTTTTTGGCAAGGAAATCGGCCAGTCCGCCATGGGCGGCAACGAACGCCGCATAATGCCCCCCTTTGACCATGCCATACATGCTGACGGCGGCAAGGAACGCCAAGGAAAAGAGGAGCGCCGCCCCGGGTTTTCCCAGAAGCGCCAGGAGATTTTGCCCGGGACCCCGCCTTTGCTTGCGCCCGCGGGCCGCGGATTCCCGGAGGGCAGGACCAACGACGGTCAGGGCTCCCGAGGAAAGCGCCGCCGGAGGGAAGGCAATATTTCCAACCTCTAACGATCGCAGGAGGCGTCCTCGACCATCCATCGAACGAGCTCACCGAATGTGATGCCGGCATAGGCGGCAAGTTCCGGCACAAGCGACGTCTCGGTCATCCCCGGCTGGGTATTGACCTCCAGGACGACGAGCTCCCCCGTCCCGCCGGGCAGATCGTCGTAGCGGAGGTCCGTCCGGCTTACGCCCCGGCAGCCGAGCGTCTTGTGCGCTTCGAGCGCCAACTCTTGAACAGTTTGGTAAATATTTCCTTTAAGTTTTGCCGGCAGGACGTGGAAAGAGCCGCCCTTGGCGTATTTCGCCTCATAATCGTACCAGCCCCCGCCGGCCGCTTGTATCTCTATGACATCACAGGCTTTTTCGCCAATCACGGCACAGGTGAGCTCGCGGCCCGCGATATAGCGCTCGGCCAAAATGGCATCGCCGCAAAACCAATCTTTCTTGGTTAATTCTTGCGGCGGGGCGTTTGCGCCCTGGCGCACGATGAAGACTCCGACGGACGAGCCTTCGTCCAGGGGTTTTAGGACATAGGGCGGGGGAAGAACATGGGCCTTGGCCGCCGTAAACCGGTCGGTGGTCACGCCCTCCGCAACGGGGATTCCGGCCGCCTTAAGAAGCACCTTGGCGCGATCCTTGCGCATGGCGAGCGCTGAGGCGAGCACTCCCGAATGCGTGTAAGGAATGCGCAGCATCTCCAAAATGCCTTGCATGATGCCGTCCTCGCCATAGCGGCCATGCAGCGCGTTGAAGGCAACATCGGGCTTGAGATCCGCAAGCGCTTGGGCGATCGCACGATCCGCATCGAGGCGGGTGACCCGGAAACCTTCGGCCTCGAGGGCCTTCGCGCAAGCCTCGCCCGATTTGAGGGAAACCTCGCGCTCGGCGGAGAGGCCGCCCATGAGAACGGCGACATGGTTGGTCATGATGGGCTCACCTAGGTTTTGCTTGTTTCCGGGCACGGCATGCCGGAGGGAGAAAGTTCATCGCCGCCGGGCGCGCGGGTAGGCTCATACGGCGCTACCGGCGCAATATGCCTTGCTTGTATTGCCCTCACCAGAGCCGGTGGAATGGTTCATTTTCGAGGCGGATGGCAGGCGAGAGTGGTCTAAGCCCGCGTTCGCCAGATGAGGCGAGCTTTCGTTTGGATTTTGGAGCGATTCAGCTATAATAATCAACAAGTTATGTTTGGTTTGAAAGAGCAACAATTGCGAACCCGGCGGGTGACTCAACTGGTGTGCGTTCTCACGCTCGATTTCGACCGCCGTTTGATGCTCCATTTTCGTGGCTCCGTTGTGGCCTCGGATGCCGGATTGCTGGCCTATCGCGAACTCTATCCGCGCGTCGGCTTCATTTAGACGAACATGGCACGGCCCGCGAGGGTCTCGTTGCCGTTTACAACAAGCGCGGCACCTGCGAGCAATGGATCAAAGAAGGAAAAGGCGCGATCAAATGGACGCGGTTGTCGTGCCGTGCCTTCGCAGCCAACGCCGTCCGGCTCCAGCTTCATGCGCTCGCCTACAATCTTGGGAATTTCCTGCGCACGGTGGCGACGCCGGAGCCGATCAAAGACTGATCGCTGACAAGCCTGAAGGAAAAGCTGATCAATATCGGGGCGAAGGTCTTGAGCAAGGGCCGGTATGTTGCGTTTCAGATGGCCGAAGTCGCGATTCCCAAAAATCTCTTCGCCGAAATTTGCGTCTGATCGCCAAAATGCGGCCGCCAGCCGTTGCTGTCCCCGCCTAAACTGGCACCAAATGAAGGGAAAAATCCGCTTCGCGTCATCTGCCTCCGCGCTGTTGCCGGCATCGCAGCAAAAGCCCCCGCGCCGGAGACTGCAGTATCGAAACTGATCAGAGAAAGGGGGGCGAGTATGGTAGGAGAAAAAAGGGAAAGCGTCATCCCCTGAAAAGGGGATGCAAGAAAATGGAGTTTATGATTAGGTCTTGACGGATGAAAGCTCATACATGTGAGCCATCTGGACAATCTCGGCTTAAATGTTTTCGCATCACCTGGGGCGGCAATCGAACTTCTTAAGACTGTTCTTCTGCATGACATTCGAAGCGCAATCACCTGTGACATTGGCCGATGTCGGCTTGAATCGAACATGGGGGACAGCGTCATGGCGGTAAAAAGAGGACCAGTACAGAGCGTACGCGTCGCTCGGCTCGGTCAGCCAGCGGGTTTCACGGGGACCACTCGCAAGATTGCACGCTATGGCTGGAAACCAGATCTGCCTGATCAGCGTGATTTTACATATTCCGTTCCCCGCCCTATCGCGCAAAATATTCCCCTTGGCATTGATCTTCGTACTCAATGCCCTCCGGTCTACGACCAAGGACGAATCGGAAGCTGCACGGCGAATGCGATCGCGGCGGCGATGGAATTTGATATGATAAAAGAGGGAATGCCCGTCTTTACGCCGTCGCGTTTATTTATCTACTACAATGAGCGCGCTATCGAAGGCACAGTGGGGAGTGACGCGGGCGCGCAAATCCGCGATGGCATCAAGAGTGTGGCCAGCCAGGGAGACTGCCCGGAAACTGAGTGGCCCTACGATGACACGCCCGCGAACTCCAACGGGGTGTTTCCCGCCAATGCCCCGGCGGCGACCCAGCCAACGGCGAATTGCTACGCGGACGCCCGAAAGTATGAGGCGCTGCGGTATCAGTCGGTAGACCAAAACTTCGCGGACTTAAA
>JAFMSB010000234.1 GCA_017353815.1 Methylocapsa sp.
TAATGAGCAAAATGGGCGCGCGACTCATTTACGACGGGGCCTGTATCTTTTGCGATGCCTACGTACGTCTCCTATCATTGCGAGAAGCCGTTGGTCCCGTTGAGTTGATAGATGCGAGATCTGGAGATCCCCGATTACGGGCTTACGAATCGGCCGGATATGATCTTAACGAAGGTATGCTTTTCGAATATAATGGCATCGTCTACTTTGGCGCCGACGCATTACACGTCCTTGCCGCATTGTCAGCGCCCGCATCGACATTTAATCGAATCAACGGCGCGCTGCTATCGAAGCGACATGTTGCCCGGTTTTTTTATCCTATATTTAAATTCTGTCGCACGATAACCTTAAAGCTCAGACAAATTCCGAAAATTTCGGGGCCAATTACGGCCAAGACATTTCACGAAAGAGAACGAGACGGATAAGCCCCACGCCCTTAACTGCGACTCGGTTCAATTTCAGGAGCCGGATTTGCCGGGATAGGTGGCCCCGGAGATCACGATTTGAGTACGGGATTGTGAGGCGGGCCCTTATTGCTTCGCTTGCGTCCCGAGTCCCACGTAAGGGGGATAATCCCGTTCCTTTATGACACTATTTTTGCCAGCAGGTGGAAGCCGATGTTTTACCAAACGCATGGAATCAATCGGTACCGGACCTTATGCGTATATTCGGCGTAACCAGGCAACTCCCGCACAAGTACTTTTTCTTCGTTCAGGATACGTGCAACGAGAATGGGTATAAACACAGGAAATAAAAGCAAAGTCCACCACGATCCGAGCGCAAGTGGCGTGCCAATGAAAAGAAACAAGGCGGCAAAGTACATCGGATGACGGACAAATCCGTATACGCCGGTTGAGATCACTTTTTGTCCCTCTTCGACACGGACGCTGGCAGCAGCGTAGGTATTCACTTTCGATACAAGATAGAAAATGTAAAAAGAGAACGCAATGAGCGCGTCCCCTGTGACTGAGACTTGCCACGGCATAAATGACCAGCCAAAGCGGACATCAAGCGGGGGCAGAACGACGAGGACGATGCACGCGGCAAAGAGCAAAGCCATCACGACTTTCTGGGTGAATTCTTTTTCGTGAGAGATGCCGGCTTCGGTGCGCCGTTTCAGTAATGCCGGATCGTGCTTTGCCAGATATACCGTGTAGGCGCCGCAGCAAATAACAAACACGGCCACATATGCCCATCCCTGCCAGTACTGAAACGTCCCCGCAGGGATAATAATCAGCGCCAGCAGAGCAAGCGTCCATAGAACGGAAGAGCGAATTAATTGTTTGTAGAGTGGACTCATATTGCTAATGAACCCGAAATAGAAGCAGAGCAAAAACAGAATGAAATGGACGATGGCACGCTGGCCGCTGATGCCGGGCGTCTCGACGGAAATGGTCCCGGCATACGGCATCACAAGAGGAATTGAAGTGCCCGTGAGCCACAGATACCAAAGTATCCCTGAACTGACAAAGAAGGCTCCCGCAAGAAACTTGCGCACCTCCCTGAATTTGATCGCAACATAGAGAGCCGCGAGTGCGTAGAGAACAATGAAGATGACAAGCCAGGCCGGCAATGCCGTAACGAGCCACATCGGTAACATGTCAATGAATTCCGAATTTGGCGCGGATGGTAGCGGTTTTCGGGCTTTTCGAAAGACCCGAACCCGTTGGAGGCCGGCGGGGCACCCGCTGGGTTCGCCATCGCGGCCTCCCGCAATCTTATATAAGCTGCTGATCATTATATCTGAATCGCGGGGCCCGCTGCCAAAATCAGCGTGTCATCCGGCGAATACCGGTTTTATTTGCACCGCGCGGCTGAGCCGTCACTAGCAAGTGGAGGCGTTCGAACTCCGGTCCGCGAGCACCTCACCAGAACGCCGCGCCGAAGTTCGTTGCTACGCGATCCGCGGCGGGACACTCGAAAAAAGGGGCCCAAGCCCTTCCGCCATGGTCGGATGTGTGAGAACCGCGTCGCGCACGGCCGTATAAGGCAGGCCCGCCAGCATCGCCATTTGTACAGTAGATACGACCTCTCCCGCCTCCGCGCCTATCATTGTGAAGCCAAGAATTTTGTCGTCACGCGCGGCGACAAGCGCCTTCATAAAGCCTTGTCTTTCGTCGGTCGTGTGGGTCCGGAGGACGGCGCTCGTCGGCAGTCTTGCGATACGAGCTTCGATACCTTGGCGTTGCGCTTCGCATTCGCTCAATCCCACCCGTGCAAGCCCCGGATCGGTAAACATGCAGAAGGGAATCAGCCGGCCGCGGGTCGTGCGGTTGCCCCCAGCCAAATTGTCCCGGATAATCCGGAAGTCGTCGAAAGATACATGGGTGAACTGCGGGCTACCGGCACATTCTCCGATCGCCCAGACATCGGGCGCACTGGTCTCCAGGCGGTCATTCACTCGAATGTAGCCACGATTGTCCAAGTCAACACCGGCCACATCGAGCCCGATCCGAGCCGTGTTGGGAGTGCGCCCCGCCGCGACCAGGATGTCGCTGCCCTCAACGGTCTGCTCACCTGAAGAAGTACGCACGAAGAGACGGACATTTTTTCCGGAGCGCCCTTCTACGCGGCGAGCCTCTGCCGAAACGAGAATGTCAATGCCTTCCTCACTGAGGATTCGCCGCACCTCGTCCGCGACGTCGGGATCCTCCCGGCCGGCGAGCTGAGATCCATACTCGATGATCGTCACGCGGCTTCCGAAGCGGCGATAAGCCTGCGCCAATTCGAGGCCGACATACCCACCGCCGAGCACGATCAGATGCTCGGGCGCATAGTCGAGTTCCAGCGCCTCGATGTTTGTAAGCGGTCCGGCCGCAACGAGGCCAGGTACCCTCGGAACTGTCGCGTATGTTCCAATGTTGATGAAAACCTGATCGCCCGCTAGCACGCGCGTCCCGCCGCCATTCAAGCGAACCTCGATCGTCTTTGGTGCCACGAACCGACCCTCGCCCATGATCAATTCTGCGCCGCTCGACTCGTATTGCTGCAATACAGCGCCGATCTCGCCTTTGACCATGTCGCGCTTGCGCTGGCGGACCGTGGCCATATCGATTGGAACCGAGTCTGTTTTCGCACCGAAGCTTGGGCCGCGATGCACCAAGGCGGCGACCTTCGCGCTCCAGATTTCGTTTTTGCTCGGAAGGCAGTTGATATTGGGGCAGGAGCCGCCAATCCAGCGCCGTTCCACTACCGCAGTAGGGTGCCCGGAACGCGCCATGTGCCAGGCCAGATACATACCGCCATTTCCACTGCCAAGAACAAGGGCTTCTATCCGCTCCGGTTGAGACATGCCTATTTCCTCTCCCTGTGCGAGAACCACGGTGCCATATTCCCGCGCAAAAGGATCATACCCCCGGCGCAGCTTGCGTGAGCAATTAGGGCAGTGCAGCAAAAGAACCAGAGGCAACGCTGCTGTGAGTCGCTGGGCAACCGCTCGCCAGCGCCCCCAGAAGGATTTTTTCCAGCACCCATCCGGCCCGAGGTCCCTCGCAGCTAAGTGGCAGGGACTCGAACTATCGCACTGCCCTGGCGCTAATGGACGACTCCCCAGCCGCAGAGAAACTATGGCGGATGACCAGACATTGCATTATTGAGCCGACATGACCCTTATTGTCACTACCGGAGACTTGGCTCGCGCCTGCCGCCGCTTTTCGAGTCACCCTTTCATAACCGTAGATACCGAATTCTTGCGGGAGACCACCTTCTGGCCGCGTCTCTGCCTTATCCAGCTTGCTTCGGCAGAGGAGGCCGTTGCCGTCGATGCCCTTGCCGAGGGACTCGATCTCGCGCCTTTTTTCGAGCTGATGGCCGATCCGGGGCCCGTCAAGGTTTTTCATGCGGCAAGGCAAGATATCGAAATCATCTGGAATCTTGCAAAGCTCATTCCCGCCCCGTTGTTCGACACACAGGTCGCTGCTATGGTTTGCGGCTTTGGCGAACAGGTCTCCTATGGCGATCTCGTCAAGACGCTCGCCAATGTCACGCTCGACAAATCGTCGCGTTTCACGGATTGGT
Source organism: Methylocapsa sp. (assembly GCA_017353815.1). Taxonomy (GTDB): domain Bacteria; phylum Pseudomonadota; class Alphaproteobacteria; order Rhizobiales; family Beijerinckiaceae; genus Methylocapsa. The sequence continues at coordinate 4,018 of JAFMSB010000234.1, forward strand.
CGCGGCGGCCGCTATTGCCGGCCCAGGCCGAATATGCGATCGCCGATGTTACCTATCTGCGGGATATTTACGCGTTCTTGCGCGCGAAACTGG
>JAFMSB010000235.1 GCA_017353815.1 Methylocapsa sp.
CGCGACGATCTGGCAGACAGACTGCGCCGTGCCCTTGGCCTCAGAGAGAACCGTGACGTCCGCGCAATCGAGCGCGAGATTGCGGGCGGCGGCATTTCGCCGGAGCGGTGGAGCAACATCTCCGACGCAGTTGAACTCGGGACAGCAAACGACAAGAAATGCGCTGCCAAGTTCAGACAGGCTCTTTCATTTTATCAGCTTCTAGTTTCCGGCGGGTCCTTTCGCACCTTTCTGGATTCTTATCGCTCAATCTTCTTCACTAAGGAAGGCACGCCGCGTGTCTCCTTTCTTACCAAGGCGCACGCAGCCAAGCACCCTGATCTCGAGGAGGAGCTTCGCGCGGAGCAAATCCGGTTGCAAAAGCTATGCGCCGAGCGCATAGCTGCCGCCACGCTTGAACGGACTCGCAGCCTTATCACGATCGCTTCCGCGATTTCGGATCGTTATGCCGCGGAAAAGGCATCGCGCGGGATCCTCGATTTCCGCGATCTTATCGCCAAGGCGCTGGCGCTGCTCGAGCATTCGGATGCGCGCTGGGTGCTCTATAAGCTCGACTCCGGGATTGATCATATTCTCGTCGATGAGGCGCAAGACACGAGCAAGGAACAATGGAGGATTTTGGAGATCCTAACCGGCGATTTCGCGTCGGGGGAGGGAAGCGGTCTCGCTGACCGCACATTCTTTGCGGTCGGCGACGAGAAACAGTCGATTTTTTCCTTTCAAGGCGCCGCGCCAAAAATGTTCGATGAGATGCGGTGCAGTTTCGAGAAGCGATTTCATGCGGCTAGCAAAAAATTCGCTCCCGTGCGGCTTACCCTCTCCTTTCGCTCCGTGCCTGCCATTCTGTCCGCAGTCGACACGATTTTCGAGCAGAGCAAGGATCAAACCTCCGGCCTCGTCGCGCCCGGCGGCGAGTGGATGAAGCATGAATCGCTGAAACAGGAGCTTCCCGGTCTTGTCGAAATTTGGCCTCTCGCCAAAGCCGCCAAAGACGAAGGACCGGCCGGCTGGGGAATACCGCAGGATCTGCCCGATTCCCAGGACCCGGCCAATACGATCGCTTGGCGCGTTGCGCAAAAGATAAACGAGCTCTTGACAACCGGCTTCGTGCACGAGGGCAAGCCCGTGCGCCGGCGGCGGATGCGCCCAGGCGACATCCTCATCCTCGTGCGCAAGCGCGGGCCTTTTTTTGAGGCCATGATCCGCGCCTTGAAAAAGTCCGGGATCCCTGCCGCCGGCGCGGACCGGCTCAACCTCACGCAACACATCGCCGTCATGGATCTTGTCGCGGCGGGGCGTTCCGCCCTGCTTCCGCAAGACGATCTCACTCTTGCCTGCGTCCTCAAATCACCGCTCATCGGGCTTGACGATGACGACCTTTTGGCGCTTGCGCCGGATCGCCGAGGCGCCTTGTTTGACGCGCTGAATGAGTCAACGGCACCCAAGCACACCGCCGCCGCGGCAAAAATCGCGCTCTGGAGCGCCCGCGCAGGCGGCGGGCCCTTCGCATTTTACGCAGCGCTTCTCGGCACGGATGGCGGGCGGCGCGGCATCGAAGCGCGCCTTGGACTCGAAGCCTGTGACGCCGCCGACGAATTTCTGCGGCTCGCAATCGCCTATGAGCACGCAAACGCGCCCTCGCTTTGCTCCTTCCTCAACAGTCTCGAGGGGCTCGAATATGAGGTCAAGCGCGATATGGAGACCGGCGCGGATATGGTCCGGGTAATGACCATCCATGGCGCGAAAGGGCTCGAGGCAAAGACCGTGTTTCTCCCCGACTGCTGCAGCACGCCGACCGCGAATCATGCTCCCCGGCTGTTTTTGCTCCCAACCGGTGTGCAGGGCGAAGAGGCCATTGCCTGGCCGCCAAAAAAAGAGCTCGATTGCGCAGCGGTATCTGCCGCGCGCGAAGCTTGGTGGAAGGCCGCCTGGGACGAGTACCGCCGCCAGCTTTATGTCGCTCTCACCCGCGCCGAGGAGCGGCTCTATATCGCGGGATTTAACGGCGCCAAAGGCCCGGATCCGCAGTGCTGGCTCAACATGATCGAAGCCGTCTTCGGAAGCGATCGGGGGTTTACCGAAGTTCCGGCATTCTGGAATAGCGAGGAAACCGTTCGCCGTTTCGTCTCGCCTGGAAACGGCGCGCCCGCCCCTGTCTCTTTGCCGGAGGGCGAGGCCAGCGCCAAGCGCCTCGCCGTACCGGATTGGCTTTTCCGCGGCGCTCCCGCCGGGGAGAGTGCGGCCATGACCTTGGCGCCTTCGCGGGCCCTTGGCTCTGCAGGCAGGGTGAGAGAAGAGCGGCGCCGCCTATTACGGCGCGGCCGCGTGATGCATGTGTTATTGCAATATCTGCCCGCCGTTGCGCCCGGAAAAAGGGAAAGCGCGGCGGGCGCCTTCTTGCTGGTCCGCGCATCCTTCCTTGACGAGACGGCGCGCCAAAGTCTCATTGCCGATGCGCTTGCCCTCATCGGCCTGCCTGAACTTGCTCCTGTTTTCGGGCCAGGCTCGCGCGCGGAAATCTTGGTTGCGGGGAAGGCGCAGATTGGCGCGCGGCAGATCGATGTCCAAGGAAAGGTGGACCGGATCGGCGAGACGGAAAGCGAAATCCTTTTGACCGATTACAAGACGGGCAAGCCTTGCCCGCTTGAAGCGGTGCCAAAAGACTATCTCGCGCAGATGGCGCTTTACCGGGCCCTTCTTGCGCCGCTCTGGCCCAATAAGAAAGTGCGCGCGGCGCTCATCTGGACGGAGGGGCCGGCCATTGTCTGGCTCCCCGATGAAATGCTCGATGCCGCCCTCGCCGGGCTCGGAGGCCAATGAGCTGCTCTAAATAATCCGAAATTGTAAAAGTTAGGATTTGATCCATCGGACAATGTCAGGTTTCACGATTGATCTCACGGCGGTGAGTTTGGCGGGCAGGCCGCCTTGTCAATGATCGCTTTGTGGCCGCCTTCGGGTGGCCGCGGCGTGCTGGCTCGGCAAGCCCGGCTCCGGTGCAAGATTCGTCATGCCAAAGCCGGAGTTGGAGCGGTTGACGCGCCGCCTTGTGCCGCTTGCAGGCTAATTTTGCCCGGGCGCACCAAGGCTGTCGAGATAATCCCCAACCGGTCCGGACCACAAATCTTTGCAGGGAGTGAGAAAGTGGCCATCGCCACCCGGAACGTCAAATTCGAGAAACGTGCCTTGCCCTCCGGCCCTTTGGAAAGCCGCAAAGTTCTCCCGGCTATGTGAGGTCGAGTAAATGCGGTCACCACGTCCGTAAAGCCAAAGAGTCGGCGGGCCGAAATGGCCGCCCCGTTTAAAAAGATTTTGATTCACGGCCGTCGCGGTCACGACGCCTTCGCCGATCCAGCCGCCGACAAAATTGATGACTCCAAAGATCTGGCCGGGATGTGCGCCGGCATAGGCGACGGACAAGACGCCGCCGCGCGAGACTCCGCCGATCAGAATCGGTGACGCGGCGACGTCGGGGCGGCGCCGGAGCGCCGTTATCGCCGATTCAAGGTCTTGCAGGGCTCGTTCGGCACCGGCCAGAAAAATGTCAGGATCATCCGTGTAGCCACTTGTTTGGTCCGCAGAAAACTCTTCTTTGTACTGTCCCTCCGACTTTCCGCGCCCCCGGCGCTGCGGAAAGGCCACCATCCATCCGCGCTCGTTCAAGAAATCTACGAGGCCAACATCGAAGCAGGTTTGCTTGACCAGCGCCGGATTATTACCAGTCGAGCCATGGTTGATCACGGCCAGAGGAAAAGGGCCCTTTCCATCGGGCTTGAAGATCACAACTTCGAGACGAATCGGCTTGCCGTCCTCGACGAGATCGGTTTGCAGAAATTCAGACTTTCCTCCCGACCAATCTACGGCGGCTCCCGGCTTTGTCAGCGCGGCAAAATCCGCCTTCGCCATGGTGATCTCACTGCGGGCATCCCTAAGCGCCCATTTTCCCTTCAACGCGCCCTCGCGGGTCATTTCGTAAGTGGCAGAAAACGGGACATCCGCGATCTTCAGATCGCGCTCGGCTATCGCCGCCGTGTATCGGCTCCACTTTCGAAAGGGATCGCCAACCGCATAGACGACTCGTGCTGCTCCCTCTTCCGCAATAGATTCGACAA
>JAFMSB010000022.1 GCA_017353815.1 Methylocapsa sp.
ATACAGGGAAGCGTGAGCCGCTGAGGATCAGACCGGCGCAATAGGAAATAATCGAAGCAATGGCAAGCACGCGTAGCGGCATGGCAAGCCTCGGCATAACGAGGAAGAGATAAGTACACAAGATTTGGATCGTGCTACCAAGTCGCTGGATGAGGTCAAACATTGGATTGCGCGCGTCAATTCCAAGGGATAGATCATCCACACGGTAGGTAAGTCCGCCAGAAAGCAGGAAGGCAGCGGTCCAGCAAATAATGAACAGGCTGACCCCATCGATAGGACATTCAGTTGGGCTGCTGCGGTTCAGCTGGTATGTAACCGCTGAATTCGCACGAAACTGCGCCGCGACAAAGTATGGCATGGCCGAGAGTGCATTCAACATAAGGAGATTGCTCGAGATCTCGCCGCCTTCAAAAACGGCCTGATCGTAACCGAGCACCACGGTCAGTATCGGCACCACGACAAATATCAGCAGCGACATCCATCCCGCTGCGTACATGCAGATCCGCGCTTCCATTTATATGTCACCGAAAGCCATATGTCACCAAAAGCGCCTGCTGATACCGATAGTCAATGGTGTGACAGCGGCCCAAAAGGGATAACCGGCTAAGTGTAAACCAAGCACGGCGGCGCCAGCCAGAACGTAAACGGGAATTGGCAGAGCCGCGAGCGCAATTGCTGCCTTGCGAAGACGTTGGGCGGGCAAAAATTCGAGAAACGCAAAGCCTAATGTAAGCGGATGAAGCGCCGCGGCGATGGCGATCGATGCAAGGATCAACGACTGCCCCGGAGGAGGAATCGCTGGCAGGATCATAGCGTGCCATTGAGTCCACCTGTTAGCTTGCCATATCATTAAGGAGCCTGCGAGAAAAAGAGCTGATATAATTGCGCGTTGCGCTGGCCGCAGTCGTCTTTGAAATGCTTTCAGCTCTTGGGACGGGAAGAGCTGCCGCGCCGCACTTGCTCCGGCGTTCAGATACCCTGAAGAGGCATACATGTATTTTACGGTATCAGGATCCAGAACATGTAGTGCGTCCGTGCCGATCAGCGAGACCGATATCAACAACTGCTCATAATACACGCGCGCGGCACGCAAAAATCCATCCAAGGTCACAAGCTTACCGACATAACGGATTGCGCGCATTAGATGTGTCACGAATGTCCGGGGCCCCAGGAGCGGACGCCTGAAGCACAGAGCAACCGTAACCGCACCGGACACGTTCGCGAAAAGTATGCCAATGAAAGACTGACTCAGGAACCAGACCAACACGACCACCGCCACAAGGCGGCTGGCGGCACCGGCCAGCTGAATAAGCCAGAATCGAGTCTGGTTAGTGATCGACTCACAACTGCTGGCCGGGAAGGTGGTCAATTGCAAAATCAAGGCAAGCATTCCGAGCGCAAAATAACTTACGAAAATTCGAATATCTGAGCTGCCGAAACCAAACGGTATAAGTGCAGCCGAAATGAGAAAGACTGTCCCAGCAATGGTGGCAGCCAACTCACTGCGCAAGTGGCGCCGCGATATCCGTGGCTATTGATATCAGCGTATACGGCAAAGAAATGACTAACAAAAAGCCGCCTATCGAAAAGAAGTGCCCCGCACTAGGTCAACTCAACCCACTGAATTGACCGGAAGCCATGGTTTTAAGCGCCAGATCATCCTAGCCCCCCAGCACGAGCAAGCCTTTCTAAGCAAAAGCTCTGCGCCCGCCACGTTGAGCGGCCGGAAAACCTCGTTCCCCGAGTCACGACGTGGTGGGGCGGTCTCCACCATTCGCGCCTCGAGAAATCGCATCACGCAACTGCTCTCCCTTCGATGCGAGCAAGCCGGATGGCGTCCTTGTCGACTTTCTCTCCAAAGATTATCATCCGCACAGTGAGAGCAAGTATCTTGAGATCGAGAAAGATTGATGCGTTGCGGACGTACCAAACATCAAGCGCAACTTTGTCGGCGAATGAAATATCGCGGCCACCTTTGACCTGTGCCCAACCGGTAAGGCCAGGTCTGACAAGAAGCCGGGCGGCACAGGAGGCTGGCTGATCGACAGGCAATAAGGGCCGCGGGCCGATGAACGACATTTCACCAAAAACAATGTTGAAGAGCTGTGGGAGCTCATCAAGGCGCGTGCGCCGCATGAAATGGCCAATCGAAGAGGTGCGCTCATCTTCTGATACCGCCTGGCCATCCATAGTATACGCCGGAGCCATAGTGCGGAATTTGTAGAGGTTGAACTTCCGGCCATTTAAGCCCGGGCGCCGCTGCCAAAAGGTTAATGGCGTTCCAACGCTAATCACTGTTAAAAAAGCAACAATCGCGAAAAGGGGCATGAAAACGATTAGCACTCCTAAAGCCACCACTGGCTCCAATACGGCTTTGACGCGCAAGTAGGGCCGCCGCGTCAGGGCCGCCAGACCTTCGGCGCCGCGAGAAGACTCTGGGATGCCATTTGTGCCGGCGCCGGAGGACAAAACTTTACCGATGCCGGGCGGTCCTGCCCCGATTCGGTCTGCCAGAAATTCGACCTCGACTTTCTTTGACTTTTTAATTTCCTGCAAGGCAATTCGTGCCCGCAGAGACAGCCCTTGGAATGGTGTAGTCACTACGATACGGCCGACGGCTACGCCGTGAGTCTCGAGGTTATACAAGGCTCCCGCAGTCTGTTCCTGCGTGCCAATAATTGGGTATCCGTGGACCGAGCGTCCGATTAGCCGATCGCTATCGCCAAGAAGACCCCCGATTCGTATCGGGTGCGGATAGAAGTGTGCCAGGAATCGTAAACAAAGGTCCGTCATTTCCCCAAGGCCGACGATGATTATTGTTTCGCTGTCAGCCGCTGTGGCAGCGGCTTTCCTTTGAGCCGATTGCGCGCGTGCGGCAGACGACAAACGCACCAGGATACGAGAGCCGACAAGGAAAAACAGTACCATCAGAGCTTGCAGTATGAGGAGGGCGAAGCCACTTCCTTGATACCGGCCGAACAAAATTCTAAGCGCCTCAGCACTGACAACAATTCCACCCGTCGCGGCGGTAACTCTTAGACAATCTTTCAGTCCTGTATACCGCCAGATCGAGCGATAGGTTTGCAGTGAAGGAAGTACGACGCTTGCCGCGACAAGCGTGAAAAAGAGATGAGGCGTCCAATTGGCTATGCTTGCGGCCGACGTCACACCATTGTTAACTAGCATAAGCGATATAGCTGTGGCGCACCCTATCAAAGAGAGTTCAGCCAATAGCAGAAGCACCTGACACATCGAGCTCACCCCCCTTCGAATTTACGAAGTCTTTATCTGAAGAAGAGCCGAATAGCGTGAATGCAGTCCCGTTTGGCTGCAGGAGACTAACAGGATCGATCATTTTCAAAAGCGGCCGGTTGCTTTCCAGCGGCAGTTACCTTCCTCTTGCTTCCAACATTCATCATTCAGGTGCTAATTGAAACCTGAAACAAGTCAATTCGTTATTTATGTCCCTTGCTATCAATCGGGGGACATTAAAACTTATTTGTCAATCCAAGCCTCGTCAGCCAGCTCCGCAAATCGAGAATATGGTCGCAAGGTTCGTGGGTTGCCGGCCTATCGCCCGCAACCTCTTCATCCGCAGGAGTGGGCTTGCCGTCGTTGTGGTTTTTCCTGGTTTTCGCTACCCTCGCCAGCGCTGGGCCAATGCCGGATCGGATTATGATCGACGTGCCAATCCAAAGGCCCATCGCACGGGAGCGAGCCTGCTAGAGGAGGGCGCTGTAGCCGCCGCATTGGGCGTCCACGTTAGGGGGTTGAACTGCCGCGCGGGGATGGCGACGGGAAGCCCGTTGTTCTGCTGCTCAGCGAGGGGCAGATAAGCCATCACAGAAGCACGCGGTTGATCTTTAACGCCTTATCGCCGGCCACCGTGCTCCCACCCGGATAGCAATTTGGTTCTGGGATACTCTCGCCAAAAAAGCTGCCCGCCTTGCATTCACTCGGCCGAAAGCCGGATGACGCCGCCGCCTTGGGACAAGGCGCTCTGCGAGCAGCGCCTCAAGCTCGGAGTATGTTCTCGCACCCAAAGGCAGAGTTTAATGATCCTTTTGATTCGCCTCGAGGGCGCTCGTGAGTGATGTGCTCATTTGGCCAACAACAATCGATCAAATGTGCAACTTTCGAAAGAAGAATGCCGCGGCATTTTTCCGAACCAAAGGCGGGCTTGTAGACGAGCCGGCTATTTGATATGCGTTCAATCACCAACTCGAACCGTTTAGCTGGTGGCTCAGGCCGCCACGGGCTTTCCAATGCGCTCGATCACGCAAGCAGCAGAAAGTTCAGGTTCAAATGTTTGAATTTGGGTTTCTACTATTTTACCGGTATCCTGCCGGTTACGATTGCATGGGTTTTATGAGGGTAATTCTAAGTTAGAAACAGCGCTCATGCTGCAAAAAATCCCGGCTTCGCCACGGTCCCGCCGCGAGAGCTCTTTGGGCACGCCTGAGCACGGGGCCGTCGGGGTGAATCTTGGCCAAAGTTTCAGATCAATCGCCGCGATCGTCCATCGGCAACTTCCTATATTCGTCCTTGTCCCTTTTATGTTGGCGTTGGGCTTACTATACATAGCGACAACGCCGCCGGCCTACACTGCTGTTGCCAAAATACTTATTGACACGCATAAGTTGCCAACGTTTCAGCAACAGCAAGAACCAACTGATCAGCCAATCGACAATATTGCCGTCGCAACCCAGGTAGAGGTATTGACGTCCGAGAATGTAAGCCTTGCCGTCATCAAAGATCTTGAGCTGACAAAGGATCCTGAGTTTACCGGACCCGGCACGGGGTTGATTGGCGCGATCCGCCATCTCATCTCCAGCGCCTTTGAATCAGACACCACGCAATCAGAGACTAAGCTCCAGCGCCGGGCCCTAGCAGCATTTGAGGCCCGCCGCAAAATCAGCCGAGTGCCGCAGACCTATGCAGTGAATATTTCGTTTTGGTCGGTCGATCCCGGCAAAGCCTCGAGGATTGCCAACGCCATTGGCGAAGCCTATGTCAACGACCAATTAGAAGCCCGGTATGAAAGCACGCGGCGGGCGAGCGCGTGGCTGCGGGATCGGATTAATAACCTGCGCGCTGAGGCATCGGCAGATTCCTGGGCGGTGGTCGAATTCAAGCAAAAAAACAATATCGTGGAAAGCGGTGGGAAGTTGATGAACGAGCAGCAGATGGGTGAGCTCAATAGCCAGCTCACCCTAGCCCGTGCTGCCACCGCAGAGGCGAAAGCCCGCCTCGAACGCATCAAGGAAGTCATGTCAAAGGACATTCCGGATGATTCTGTCGCGGATGCCTTAAACAACCAGGTCGTAATAAAGCTTCGCCAGCAATATCTGGAACTTGTCGGACGCGAATCGATTTGGTCGAAACAATACGGTCCCAATCACCTGGCTACGATCGGATTGCGCAATCAGATTGCAGAGCTTCGCCGCAACATCGCCGACGAAATGCAAAAAATCGCCGATAGCTATCAGAGCGATTACGAAATTGCCCTGGCCCGTGAGAAGAGTATCGTCAATAGTCTCAAAACATCTGTCGCACAGTCCAACATTACGAACCAAGCGCAAGTGCAGCTGCGCGAACTCGAGAGCAAGGCTCAGACCTCTCAAAGTACCTATGATAATTTCCTGCAGCGTTACACGGAAGCGGTTCAGCAGCAGTCGTTTCCGGTCTCCGAAGCGCGCCTGATCACCCCGGCGACTCCTCCACAGAGCAGGAGCCATCCGAACCGGTCAATCATACTCGCGGCATCGGCTGCCATTGGTATCATGATCGCGTTTGGCGCCGCGGTGTTGCGCGAAGCTGCCAGCCGGGTGTTCTGGACAGGAGCCCAAGTCAAGGATGTCCTGCATGTTAGTTGCCTTGCAATGCTGCCCTTACTGAAGCCCGCTGGCGCTATCGCTGATGGCAATCAAGACTACGGCGGAGCCCTTACTACCGAGACACGACACATCAGACAATTCGGCAATCTGCTGACTTACGCTGTGGCGGAACCGCTTTCACTGTTCACGGAGTCGCTCAGATCGCTAAAAGTCGCGGCGGATCTTAGCGGCACAGCCCGGCCGAACAAGGTTATTGGATTCACCTCAACTTTGCCAGAGGAGGGCAAGTCGACCATTGCAGCCAATTTCGCCGGAATGATTGCACATGCCGGATCGCGGGTAGTCCTTATCGATGCTGATTTGCGCAATTCGAGCCTTTCGCGGAGTTTTTCTCCGTATGCCTCCGCTGGGCTGGCCGAGGTCACTTTGGGCCAGGCAGCGCTTGCTGACGTCCTGTGGACCGATCCCCGGAGCGGGCTAAGATTCCTGCCGGCTGCTTTGCCCTCCGGCAAAGTGCTTCATCCAAATGAAATTCTAGCATCGGCGGCCATCAAATCCTTGATCAGTAAGCTCCGGGACGCATTCGATTACGTCGTTATCGACCTGCCGCCTCTTACACCGGTCGTGGATACCCGGACAACCACGGGTTTCGTTGCTTCGTACGTTTATGTTGTAGAGTGGGGCCTGACCAAAACAGAAGTCGCCAATCACAGTCTTTCCGATGCACCGGAGGTTTATGAGCGCCTACTTGGGGTTGTCCTGAACAAAGCAAAAATGTCGGTAGTTCAGCGCTACGAGCCACATCGCAATGCCAAATATTACACAAGATACGTTCGATACGGCAAGGACAGTGAAGACGCGGCCGCGGCCACCGGCGGTCAAGACGGTTTTATGCTACGTTTGCGCAGATTCCGGAGCAAGTTCCAAAAATTTATGCGTACCGGTTAAAATGTCACGTTTGCCGGCCCTCCACATTTGGAACCTGAGCGGCCAAAGCTCGAGCCTTTTATTTCTGTCGCTGACGCGATCCTCAGTGAGCAAGGCGGCGCCATCGAGGCATGACGGACGGTACAGTAGATTTTGTCGGGAGTCCCGTAACACCGCTCGGCCCCGCCATACCGGCCCTAGGATCTGTCCAATACGCCCAAGTTGTTGATGCGCATCAGCGCATCTCGAAGGTGCGGCCCGAGCAGCCTGCGCCTCTGGCTTAATCCGAAGTTGCATGTGGGTTAAGTTAAGCAAATTTGATTATGGGTTTCGCCTGAAGCATCCTTTTGTAACTTCCGCTTACCCGGATCTCCGGAGCCAGGAGGTCCGGTGGCGGGTCGGCGTCCGTCCAAATCCCCGGCGTCAGGCACCAGATGCTTCGCCATTTCGTTCGCTCCAGCATGCATATTCACGCCAGCGTTGATCTTTGCGCGAGGTGCGGAATAGCTCTGTGCATAGCAAGCTTGACAATAGAGTGAAAATTGAGCCATCTCGATTGCAGCCCTGAATCGCGGTCTCCCTGCCGGGCTAAGCTCCATAGTGCTAAAAGCTGCTTTCGCCCTAAGGTTATACAATGCCCCGGTTGAATTGATATTTTGAGACACGCGTAATTTTGCGGGCCTGCCGCGCCTTGCCTCCGGCCGCGCGCGTCTTTACCTCCCCTTCGGCGGCACGCCTCTTTTGCCCTTTTGGCCCAGGCCGAGGATGATGTTTGGCGGCACAAGATGCAAAGCGAGCCAAAGCTTGATTGCCCATGACCCCACAACCCGCGAGATCGAATCGTAATACGTGACGAGCGCCGCCGCCCCGCGTGACCGGCGCGACCAATACGGTGCCCCCGGCTCCGGATTTGAGCAGTCGAGCCGGAAAAGCAGCCAAAGGAATTCGATCCAGACCCAGCCCCGGCCAACGAGCCTCCCGGCATGCGCCGCCAAATGATCGACGAGAATGGCTCGCGCCTTCCTGTTGCTGTCGCCGGCCCCGCCCTCTTTATAGGGAAGGACGTTGTTGAGCTGCGGCCTTTGGGTGAAGATATTGTTTCCGTGCATCCGGTAAACGGCAAGCGGCCTGTCGATTAGCACGCTGCCGCTGACCGCGTTAATGCCGACGCAAAAATAAAGATCGGTCCCCGTGCGCAATTCAAGGAGAGCAGGATTATCCGCAAAGAGAGCAAGAGCATCCCGGCGGAAACAATTTCCCGAGGTTGGCGCCCAGACCCACTGCCTTGTGCGGCGGACGAAGCGAAGTGCATCGAGCACGCTCGTATCGAACCCCGGGCGCGGCCAAGTCTCGCCGATGGGATGCAGGTAAGGCCGCACCGCGCGGGGCCTCGCTCCCCGGCGCGTTCTTAGCACGCGGTTGAAGTCGTGCTCCGTTCCTAAGACCACTTGATCGCCCGCGAGCTGAAGCATATCGGCCGAAGTAAATCCCACATGCACGCGCAGCGAAAGATGGACAAAGACGTGTGTCTCGATACATCTGGGCAGGAGAAAGTCGTCGGCGTCGAGAAAGATGACATAAGGCCCGCTCGAAGCCGCAAGCCCTTCGAGCGCGGCCGGGGTCTGGCCGGCGTTCTCCGTCCGGAAAATGACCTTGAGATTCGGATGACGCGCTGCAAGCTCCCGCAAGACGGCCGCGCTCTCGTCGGTTGAGGCGTTATCGACCGCTATGCATTCGACATGCGGGTAGGTCTGGCCAAAAACCGACTGAACGGTCGCCGGTAAAAACCGCCCGTAATTGAAATTAACGACGATGACGCTGACAAGCGGCAGGCGGAAAGGCGGTTGTGCACCGCTGGGATCGCTTGCAGGATCGGCATCCTTCGCCCTGGCAAAGCCACCCGGCACGGCAAGGACTTCATTTTTGTCTACCGTCAATGCCAATTCCCGCGCGTCGCATCAAGCCCGTGCTTGGTCCTCCTCTTCGGGAGCCGCACGGACCCGACTCTCCTGCCAAATTCAACCGCTGCCCGCTAGCCGATAAGCGGCTTTGGCTTTAAGATTCTCTAAGGCTATCCGCGAGGTGACGTTTTTGAGAGGAGCCGAATTGACGAGGCTTCGATAAAAGCTGTCGTAAGCTGACATGTCCGCGACGGCGACGCGCAATCCGAAATCCGCATCTCCCGCCAAGCGGTAAAACTCCACGACCTCGGGCATGGCAACGACTTTTTCGGTAAAGTCGGCAATGCTACGGCTGTCGTGGTCAGCGACCTCAATCGAAACAAACACGGTGAGCCCTGGGCCCAGCCTTGGCGTGCTCGGAAAAGCATCTTCCCGGCCGGCCGCGCAAGCGGATAGCTGCTCGCTCACTTCCGCACCTCCAGAATCAAGTTCATAAATCCGATTAAGTTAATATACTGTCTTGCGATTCGCGGCAAGCCCGCCACCATAGGGCGGGGTCATGAATTATTTTTGCTTGCGTCCCCCGAGGCGGCAGGGCCTTTGCGGCAGGCCGCCGGCCGCTTTGCCGGCCATGCCACGATATGGCGCGGGTAATCGGCAGGCTCGACTTCCTTTTCCGATGCAATCACCCGTCCCTTCACTGAGACCCCTGCCTCATGCACACTCTCCTTGGAGCCCGAAACGAGCGGGTGCCACCAGAAAAGATCACGCCCTTCGGCCACGAGCCGGTAAGCGCACGTTGACGGAAGCCAGCCAAGCACGCGGACTTTTGCCGCAGTCAAGCGGATGCAATCGCGCACCCGGCGCTGCCTTCGCGCGTAATCGGAGCACCGGCAATTTCCCGCATCGAATAATTTACATCCTATATCCGTGAAATAAACCTTTCCCGTGTGCTCGTCCTCGAGCTTGACCAGGCAGCAGCGGCCGCAGCCATCGCAAAGGCTTTCCCATTCCTCGTGGGTGAGCTCCTCGAGAGTCTTTTGCTTCCAAAACGGCGTTAGTCCCGAAGGAAGCGCGAGCGTTGTCGTTGACCGGGCGCGGGGGGTCTTGGCCATTGCCGCCTTTGCCGCGGCTGCCGAGTCTGGCTGAGACTGCCGGCTCACCGATCATCTTCCCCTTCCCGCAACGGCCAGAGTTGACACTTGGCTCAAGCCGACGTCAAGAAGAAGCGGCGCAGCGCCATTTGTTCAGCTGGCTAGGGAGCCCCAATTTGTCCGGGCGGCGATCCTCCAATTTCCGGCAAAAAATCAAGCGGACCCTGCTCGGGGCCGACGCATTCGTCGATTCCTCTCTCCATTCGGGCCTCAAGGGCGCAAGGGACAAATATGCCGCCTTCACCGCCTTTATGGATGGATTTCATATCTCCGGCTGGCGGCGCGTCCTCAACGAACTCGCCTGCGAGGCGCTCACCCTTGGCATTGGGTTTGGATTGCTCTCGCTCACGCTCGCGATCCCTGCTTTTCAAGAGACTTCCGAAGACTGGCTCAAGAAGACCGATTTTGCGGTCACATTTCTCGACAGCTATGGGCAGGAGGCCGGACGGCGCGGAATAAAGCACGACGAAAAGGTCTCGTTGGACGATATGCCTCCAAATCTCGTCCATGCCGTGATTGCCACGGAGGACCGGCGCTTTTTCGAGCACTTCGGCATCGATGTGATCGGTACGTTTCGGGCCCTTACCGTCAACGCCAAGGCCGATACCGTGGTCCAGGGCGGCTCCACGATCACGCAGCAGCTGGCGAAAAATCTTTTTCTTTCGAACCAGAGGACGCTTGAGCGCAAAATCAAGGAGGCCTATCTCGCGCTTTGGCTCGAGTTCCACATTTCCAAGCTGGAAATTCTGCAGCTTTACCTCGACCGCGCCTACCTCGGCGGGGGCGCCTTTGGCGTTCAAGCTGCGGCCGAATTTTACTTTGGCAAATCCGTGCGCGACCTCTCGCTTGCGGAGTGCGCAATGATCGCCGGCCTCTTCAAGGCGCCGACAAAATTTGCGCCTCACATCAATCTTCCAGCGGCCCGCGCGCGAGCGGCGGATGTGCTGAACAATATGGTCGAAGCCGGCTATCTGACGGAAGGACAGATTTATCCGGCCTTGCGCAATCCGGCGACTCCGGTCGACCGCAGCAAGGATGTGACCCCGGAATGGTACCTCGATTTCGCCTTTAGCGAGGTCAAAAGGCTAGCCGACGAGAAGAAGCTTGGCGACGAGCGCGTGCTCACTGTGCGCACAGCTCTCGATGCGAATCTGCAAAGGTATGCCGAGCAGACCCTCGAGGATGAATTGCGCGAGCATGGGCCGCAGTTCAAGGTCAAGCAAGGGGCGATCGTCGTCGTGGAGCCGCTCGGCGCGCTCAAGGCGATGGTTGGCGGGCGGGACTATGGCGCGAGCCAATTCAACCGGGCAACCGATGCCCTGCGCCAGCCGGGCTCGTCTTTTAAGCCTTTTGTTTATTTGACCGCGCTCGAGACCGGCCGTTTCAAGCCTTCGACCATCGTTGTCGACGGGCCGATCTGCGTCGGCAATTGGTGCCCCCGCAATTACAAGAATAGTTACGCCGGCCGCGTCCCGCTGGTCACGGCTCTTGCGCGCTCTCTAAATACGGTCGCGGTTCGCTTGTCCGTCGAGATTGGCAAGGCCAACCCGGTGCCAGGGCACAATAACACCTGGGATGAAGCCAAGCGCGGCCGAGCCAAGATCGTCGAAACCGCCCGTCTCATGGGCCTGACGACGCCGCTCACCGATACCGTCTCTCTGCCGATCGGCGCCGACGAAGTCACCGTCATCGACATGGCCTCGGCTTATTGCACCTTCGCGAATGACGGGTTGCGCGCCCCGCCCTATGCCGCAGTCGAGATCCTTAACAGCCGCGGCGAGGTGATCTACCGCCACGACCGCGACGCGCCGCCGCTCAAGCGGATCGTCGACCGCGAAACCGTAGAGACCATGGTTTCGATGATGACGCAGGTGGTCGAGGCAGGCACGGGGCGGCGCGCCCATCTCGATAATATCGAGGTTGCGGGCAAGACCGGAACGACGAACGGCTACACCAACGCGTGGTTCATTGGCTACACTGGGAATTACGTCGGTGCAGTGTGGTACGGCAA
>JAFMSB010000236.1 GCA_017353815.1 Methylocapsa sp.
CGCCTTTATCGATGGCCGCGCCATAACCATAGCGCCACAGGTCTCTGGTTCCGTGATATCGCTGGGTGTAACCGACAACGAATTCGTCCGCACGGGAAAGCCGCTGATCCATATCGATCCCCGGCAATATGTGAACGATCAATCCCTTGCCCGCGGCGTCCTCGATACAGCCAAGAGTCAGCTTGCTGCGCTCACTTATGCGGCAGAGATCGCGCGCAAGAATTTTCCTGCAAGGCTTCAGCAGGCGCAAGCGCAACTCGCCTCGGCACAAGCTGCCGAAGCCAGGGCTCGCTCCGATTACCAGCGCCAGCGCAGCCTGCCCAAGCAGGCGACCGCACAGCAGGAAATCGACGCTGCGGCGGCCACGCTGCGGGAAGCGCAAGCGGCGGTTAGCCAAGCTGAGGCGCAGGTGCTCGAAGCCTCGCCGGTACCCCAGCAGATAGGACAGGCCGATGCGCAAGTGGGCCAGCAGAAGGGCCAGACGGAGCAGGCACGGGCCCGCCTCGACCAGGCAGACTTAAATCTCGAATGGACGGTGTTGCTCGCCCCACAAGACGGCTGGATCACAAAGCGCAATGTCGAGATCGGCAATTATGTGACTGCGGGTCAACAGATCATGTCGCTTGTGTCGCCCGAAGTTTGGGTCACCGCGAATTTTAAGGAAACCCAGCTCGCTTGGATGCGGCCGGGGCAGCCAGCCACGATCGAGGTCGACGCTTATCCGCAACTACACCTCAAAGGCCACGTCGACAGCATTCAGATGGGATCGGGCTCGAAGTTCACTGCTTTCCCTCCGGAGAATGCGACCGGCAATTTCGTCAAGATCGTCCAGCGCGTGCCCGTCAAGATCGTCATCGACAGCGGGCTTGATCCGGCAATCCCGCTGCCGCTTGGCATATCGGTCGTCCCCACGGTGAAAGTTAAATGAGCATTGCCCCGCCAGACAATCCCGGACACTGGCGGCCATCGCACAACCGGTGGGCGATAACAATCGTTGTTACCTTCGCGGCCTTTATGGAGATTCTCGATACAACAATCGTCAATGTCGCTCTGCCACACATCGCCGGCGGCTTGTCGGCGAGTTACGACGAGGCAACCTGGACTCTTACCTCCTATCTCGTCGCCAATGGAATTGTGCTGACCATTTCCGGCTGGCTCGGCGCCATGCTGGGCCGCAAGCGTTATTTTCTGATCTGCCTTGCCATGTTCACCGTCTGGTCGTTTTTTTGCGGAACGGCGGCGAGTCTCGCGCAACTCGTCGTCTTCCGGGTTCTGCAAGGGTTTTTTGGCGGCGGCTTGCAGCCCACCCAGCAAGCGATCATCCTCGACATCTTTCCGCCCGAAAAGCGCGCCGCCGCATTCGGCGTCACGGCAATCGCTACGGTTGTCGCCCCGGTGCTCGGGCCCGCTCTCGGGGGATACATCACGGACACCTATAACTGGCGCTGGATTTTCTTTATCAATCTGCCGGTTGGCATCGTGGCTGTTTATTTTGCCTCGATTTTGGTGGAGGATCCCCCCTGGCTCAGGCGGCAATCTCGAACCATTGATTTCACCGGCCTATTCCTGATCGCGCTTGGCCTCGGCTGCCTGCAGATCATGTTGGACCGGGGCGAGATCGAAGACTGGTTCGGATCGCGGTTCATCCAGATCATGGCTGCGCTCGCCGGCGCCGGTATAATTGGCGCGATTGGCTGGCTTTTGTGTGCGCGCAAGCCGGTCGTTAATCTTGACGTCTTCAAAGATTGGAATTTTGCAACAGGGTGCATTTTCATTTCGGCGACGGGGGGCACGCTTTACGCGGGCGCTGTGGCTATCCCGCAATTTGCGCAAACCGTCATTGGCTACACATCGACATGGGCCGGTTTTGTGATGTCGCCAGGCGCCATCGCCGTTATTCTTCTGATCCCAATTGTTGGCTGGCTCATGAAAGTCCTGCAGACCCGCTTCGTAATCGCCGCGGGATTCATGTTCATAGGATTGGCGTTTTTTGTCTCTAGCCGCCTCCTGACTCCTGACATCGATTTCGAGACTTTGGTGGCGATACGGACAGCCCAGACCGCCGGCCTTGCGTTTCTCTTTGTGCCGATCAGCACAGTCGCCTTTGCCACGATCCCGCGCGAGCTGAATGGCGATGCGACCGCGCTCTACACAATGCTGCGCAATATTTTTGGCTCGGTCGGCATTTCCTTGGCCAGCGCAGCGATCATCGAGCGGGCGCAGGTGCATCAAGCCTATCTCGCGCAATGGGCCACGCCCATGCATCAGGCTTTCGATGAGCTAGTCGCTGTCTATCAAAGGGCCCTCGCCGCCATGGGGTATGCCGCCGGTGCGACGCATGAAATGGCCTTGGGGCGAGCCTATCAAGTGTACCAAAGGCAAGCGGAGTTATTGGCCTATTCCGATTTGTTCTATTACGTCGCGCTAGTTGCCTTCGCCGTCGTGCCTTTATGTTTCCTTCTTTCCAAGGTGAAAGGGAGCGGCGCTCCCGTGGCGCACTAAAGCTTATGGGAATGCCCATGGCGGCTAGCGGAAGCCAATTCGTCACGGCCTTGTCGCTGCTTGCATTGGGCAGCTGCGCGGTTGGCCCCGATTTCGTTCCGCCCGACCCCATGCTTCCGGCAGTCTCTTACTCCGGGAAACCCGAACCCGCTGTCGCAGTAACCCCAGCGCCAGCTGAATTACCGGGCCGGGATTATAAATGGTGGGCCATATTTCACGACCCGGTGCTGACTTCGCTCGAAGAACGCGTCGCAACCAGCAATCTCGATATTGCCACGGCAACCCTCCGGCTTGCGGAAAGCCGGTCCCAGCGCGGCGTCACGGCATCGGCGGAGTTTCCATCCATTAATGGTAATGCATCCTATCAGCGCGAATTGTTCAGCCAGAACGGCATCGTGAGCTTGTTCAAGAATCTAGCGCCAGGCGGAAAGCCGGTCACGATACCGCCCATTAGCGTCTGGCAGACCGGATTTGATGCCTCCTGGGAGATCGACGTTTGGGGCCGCGTGCGTCGGCAAATCGAGGCCGCGAGCGCCGATGTCGAGGCTTCCGAATTTCAGCGGCGCGACACGCTCGTTTCGGTGCTTGCCGAACTTGCGCGCGATTATATCGAACTGCGCGGCATACAGGCGCAGATTGCAATCACGAGGGCAAATCTAAAAAGTTCCGAAGAGATATTGCAGCTCACAAAGATCCGCGCGGAAAAAGGCACGACAACAGGACTTGACGTCGAAAACGCGGCGGCGCAGGTCGAGGCCGTGCGCGCGAGCCTGCCCTCGCTGAAGGATCAGGAGACGGAGCACATCAATGCGCTTTCTCTCCTGCTCGATGAGCCGCCGGGCACGCTGCGCGGTAAACTACAAACGGCAAAACCAATACCCCCTGCCCCGCCGCGCGTGGCGCTTGGCATTCCTTCCGAGCTCGCCCGGCGCCGGCCCGATATCAGGCAGGCAGAGGCGCGGCTGCATGAGGCAACGGCCACAATCGGCGTGGCCGTCGGCGAGTTTTACCCAAAGATAACATTTAACGGAAACGTCGAGTACAACGCTCTCGACCTCAAAAATCTATTCCGGCCGAGCTCGCTGCAATATATGCTCGGGCCAAGCGTTTCGCTGCCGATCTTTGCCGGTGGCCGCCTGACTTCGACGCTCGATTTGCGCGAGGCGCAACAAATTGAGGCCGCGGTCGCCTATCATAAGACGGTGCTTCAGGCGTGGCATGAGGTGGTCAATGCTCTGGTTGCTTGGCGTACCGAACAAGAAAGGCGCATGCATCTCAACGCGCAGACGAAACATTCGCGCGAGGCGCTAGCGCTTGCTCGCGTGCGCTACACAAATGGCGTTGCCGATTTCCTTACCGTTCTCGATGCCGAGCGCACGGTGCTGCAAGCCGATCTCCAATATGTCCAAAGCACGGCCGATGTGTCGGCGAATGTTGTGCGGCTCTACAAGGCGCTCGGGGGCGGTTGGGAGATGAAGTTTCCCGAGGAGCCCGAAGCAACCGTTGCCGCCTTGCCGGTGCCGCCGTGATGGCGGCCGCGCGAAACGTGCCCGGTTGGCTGCGAGCAGAGCAGGTAAGACTGGCCGAAGCCTCCCCTGCCGGATGC
>JAFMSB010000237.1 GCA_017353815.1 Methylocapsa sp.
CACACCTGTGAAGGTAATTTGCACGACCCCGCCCGAGGTTGTGATCTGGCTCAACTCGCCCGCCCCTTCCAGCATTCGTTTTTTTATTGCGCCCGCAAGTGCGCGCTCGATTTCACTCGCTTCCGTCATCGTTCTTCCTGCCTCTTCAGCTGAGTATAAATGAATAAATCCTGGAAAGACCCCTCATTTGGAGCAAAGGTCAAGTGCCCGCCCGGTGAGGAGGCGCGATCCTACATGCGAATCTGGCACAGCCGCGCGATCTTGGGAACGGCAGGCTCGCCTTGCAAGGGCAGCGCCGGATTTGCATTGGCTTTGCAAACAATCCTTGCGGCGAGGCGGGGGAGCGCCTATGATTTTTACATGAATAATTCGCGGGACGACCTCTCAGTTGCGGGCACGGAACGCGGGGCCGATGTGACCCCGCTTTATGGCGGCCGCAACCGGTTCGCGGGGTTCCCGGCGCCACGGCGGCGGCGGGGGCTTCGTGCGGTCCCCTTGCGGGTCATATTGCCCAATCTCGTCACCTTGCTTGCCTTATGCCTGGGCCTGACAGCAATCCGTTTCGCAATCGACCGCCAGTTCGAGACCGCAATAGTCGCTGTGATTGCTGCCGCCATCCTCGATGGGCTTGACGGCCGTCTCGCGCGCGTATTGCGCGGCACCTCGCGCTTTGGCGCCGAACTCGATTCGCTCGCCGATTTCGTCGATTTTGGCGTTGCCCCAGCGCTCATACTTTATTTGTGGGGCCTCCACGAAATCAAGAGTTTTGGCTGGTTCGCGGCACTGGTTTTTGCGACCGCAGCAGCGCTGCGCCTCGCCCGCTTCAATGTCATGCTCGACGACCCAAACCGGCCGCTGTGGCAGTCGCATTTTTTCACCGGCATGCCCGCCCCCGCGGGCGCCATTACGGGCCTGCTGCCGATTTACCTCAATCTTTCCGTATTGGCAGTCCCTAATACTCATGCCACCGCGCCGTTCAATATTGCCTATGTTTTGCTGATTGCCCTTTTGATGGCCAGTCCGCTGCCGCATTTCTCGGGCAAGAAAATAGGCCGCATCCCGCGCGAATATGTTCTGGCGGTGCTTTTCGGAATTGCAGCCTCTGTGCTCTTGCTTGCGACTTTTACGATGGAAATGCTGATTGGCCTGACTTTGGTCTATCTCGGGACGATTCCTTTCGCGATCCGCAGCTACAAGGCCCATTTGGCAGAAGACGCCGCGCGGCAGGCGGTCAAAGCCACGGCGCAGGGAGCCCAGGCGGCGGAGCCGAAATGACGGATCCCGTTCCTTGTTCATGGGCCACATTTTGAACTCCATGCTTAACGCGGCAGTGCACGACACTCCATCTGCCAGATGGGCGCCCTGCTCGCAAACGAACAGCCCGTGTCTCGTATCTCTCAGGCTGCGCTGCGGCGCCCAGGCGGCGGCCCGCCCGGTCAGCTTGACGAGGGCATGCGCGGCAACTGAATTCAAGGAGAGCTATGTCGAAGGAAGAACTGCTGGAGTTTCCAGGGACGGTTATCGAATTGCTGCCGAACGCGACCTTCCGCGTCAAGCTCGAAAATAACCATGAGATCATCGCGCACACGGCGGGAAAAATGCGCAAGAATCGTATTCGCGTCCTCACCGGTGACAAAGTCCTTGTCGAAATGACACCCTACGATCTCACAAAAGGCCGCATTACCTACCGCTTCAAATAAGCAGATTTCCGGCAATGAGTGACAGGCAATGACCCGCGAAGAGAGGGCGTGGCGGCCGCGGCTTGTTTTGGCTTCGGCATCCCTGAGGCGGCTCGAACTCCTCCAGCAGATTGGGGTAGAGCCCGATGCTTTAGTCCCCGTCGATCTTGACGAGACGCCGCGCAAGCTTGAACTGCCGCGCAAGCTTGCCGTGCGCCTCGCCACGGAAAAGACGAAGGCTGGCGCCCGGCTCGCGGCAAACAGGCCGGAACTTGGGGACTGCTTTGTGATTGGGGCCGATACGGTGGTCAGCGTCGGGCGCCGGATTCTGCCCAAATGCGAGACGGTGGCGGAGGCGGCGCAATCCTTGCGCATTTTATCCGGGCGCGTCCACCGGATCTATTCCGCTGTCTGCCTATTAACCCCAAAGGGGCGAATGCGCCTAAGACTGGTCGAGACGCGGCTTCGCTTCAAGCGACTCTCCGCAAAGGAAATCGAAGCCTACCTCGGATCGGGCGAATGGAGGGGCAAAGCTGGAGGCTATGCGATACAGGGTCTTGCGGGAGCCTTCGCGCAGAAGCTCGTCGGCTCTTATCCGGCGGTGGTCGGGCTTCCGCTGCATGAGACTTTATCGCTCCTTTCGGGGGAGGGCTTCCCCGTCTATGTCTCTTGGTTGAATAGAGTCTAATCGTAACGCTTGCCCGATTGGATCATGGGCCGCAGCACACAGCATACGGGCGGCAGCAGCAAAGGTGAAGCGCGGGGTCCGCGCCGCCATTGTCCCATTTGCGGCAAACCGGCAGCGGCGGAGTTCCATCCCTTTTGCTCGAAGCGCTGCGCAGATATCGACCTCCACCACTGGCTTGCGGGGACCTATCGAGTCCCTGGTTGCGGCGACGATGCAGAGGGAGACTCTGATTCGGCCAAGCGCCATGAGGGCGGCGATTCTGTTCCGGAAAACCGTCCGTCTGATCGCCGGAGAAACTGATGTTCTTTATCGTGTCGAAAATTTTTTGGTGGATTGGCGAACCCGTCACCTTTGCGATTCTGACCGGGATTTTGGGTATCGTCCTCGGGTTCGTGCGTTATCCGCGTGCCGGGCGAATGCTCACGGCGAGTGCCGTCATTGCGCTTGCCGCCGGTTTGCTCACTCCGGCCGGAGCAATCCTCTTGCGGCCTTTGGAAGAGCGATTCCCCCAGCCGCCAGCCGGTCTGCCGCCGCCCGCCGGGATCATTGTGCTAGGCGGAGGCATGGACACGGAAAAAACGGAAGCCCGCGGCCCCTTCGCTTTGACCTGCGATGGTGCGCGCATGACCAGCGCCTTAGAGCTTGCTCGCCGCTACCCCTCCGCGAAGCTCGTATTCACCGGCGGAGTCGGGTCGATTTTCGGCTCCCGCCCGGAGGCAATCGGCGCCAGGCAATTCTTTCTTTCTTTTGGTATTCCCAAGCAGCGGATGATGTTTGAGGCGAATTCCCGCAACACCTGGGAGAACGGACTGTTCACGCACGATCTCGTCAAACCGAAGCCCGGCGAAAAATGGCTCCTTGTAACCTCGGCCTGGCACATGCCGCGTTCGGTCGGTATTTTCCGAAGGCTCGGCTATGATGTGATTGCTTATCCCGTCGCTTATCGCACTTTCGGCGACGGGCGCGATTTCCGGTTGTCTCTCATGTCCGACAGGGTAAGCAGCCTTGATTTGAGCTTCCACGAATGGATTGGGCTTTTGGCCTATTGGCTGACGGGCAAGACCGACGCGCTCTTTCCTGCCCCTGGCAAGGACGCTGCGCAATCGGGCAGCGTGCCTCCGGCATAAAGGCTCGAGCTCTCTCATGGGCCTTACCCTCGTCATCGCCAACAAAGCTTATTCGTCCTGGTCCTTCCGGCCTTGGATACTTATGCGCCACGTTGGCATTGCATTCGACGAGGTGACGATACCCCTCGCGCAGCAAGATACGCGCGCGGAAATCCTGCGTTATTCGCCCTCCGCAAAATGCCCCGTGCTCAAGGATGGCGAAATCGCCGTGTGGGACTCGCTTGCGATCATCGAATATTTGGCCGAAGTGTTTCCGCGGGCCGCGATCTGGCCGCGCGACCGGGCTGCGCGCGCAAAAGCACGCTCGCTTGCAGCCGAAATGCACTCGGGCTTCGTGAATCTGCGCGCAATGCTGCCGATGAATATGCGCCGCAAGGTCAAGAAACGCGAGCTCAACCCCGAAGCAGCGGCCGATGTTGCGCGCATTGAGGAGATTTTTAGGACAGCCTGCCAGGCCCCCGAAGGCAGCGGTTTTCTCTTCGGCGATTTTTCTGCGGCCGATGCGATGTTTGCCCCGGTGGTCAACCGCTTGCACGTCTATGACGTGGCTGTGTCGGCAGGTGCAAGGGCCTATATGGACCGGATGATGGGCCTTGCCGTCTG
>JAFMSB010000238.1 GCA_017353815.1 Methylocapsa sp.
AGGCCATTGCGACGGCGCGGAAGCTCGCCGCCATTGTGACGGCAACGGACGTCCGGCCCGCCACAAAAGAACAAGTCGTCTCTCTCGGGGCGAAATTCATCGCTGTCGAGGACGAGGAATTCCGGCAAGCCGAAACAGCGGCCGGATACGCCAAAGAAATGTCAGCGGGATACAAGGCTAAGCAGGCCGCGCTAATTGCCCAACATATTGCCTCGCAAGACATCGTTATCACCACAGCCCAAATTCCCGGCCGGCCTGCGCCGGTTCTTGTCACCGGCGCGATGGTCGATTCGATGCGCCCCGGCTCAGTCATCGTCGATCTTGCCGTAGAACGCGGCGGAAATTGTGAGCTTTCCCGGCCAGGCGAGACGGTTCTTTCGAGGAATGGTGTCAAGATTCTCGGCCGGTTGAACGTTGCAGGCCAGGTGCCCGCGACCGCCTCGGCACTTTATGCCAAGAATCTCTTGGCATTTGCCGAAACGATGATCGACCCGAAATCCAAGTCGCTGGCAATTAAGTGGGACGACGAGCTCGTCAAGGCGACCTTGCTGACGAAGGATGGAGCGGTCGTGCATCCAAGCTTCGCGGGAGGCTAGGGCAAAATTCTCGCACTCCGCGGGTTATATCCAGAATCCCGCAGGCCAAAAAAACCAATGAGGAGGGAAAGAAATGGCAACAGGCATCGATCCGCAGCTGCTGGAAAAAATTCAAGCGGCAACCCAAGCGGCAAAACACGCCGCAGACAGCGCACAAGCCTATGCCGAACAGGTTGCCGCTGCCGCGTCTATAGCAAGCGGCGGGGTGATCGATCCCTTCATCTTCCGGCTCACCATCTTCGGGCTTGCCGTCATCGTCGGCTATTATGTGGTTTGGGCCGTGACGCCCGCTCTCCATACGCCCTTGATGTCGGTCACGAACGCAATCTCCTCGGTCATCGTGGTTGGCGCGCTCCTCTCGACCGGAACGGATCCGGCCTCGGGCACCGGCGCAGGAGCCGCGCGGTTTTTCGGCTTCCTCGCGCTCGCTCTCGCGTCGGTCAATATATTCGGCGGCTTCCTCGTCACCGAGCGGATGCTCTCCATGTTCCGGAAGAAGGGCTGATCCGATGTTGAACGCAAATTTCGCGGCCCTTCTGTACCTTGCCGCTAGCGTGCTCTTTATCCTCGCCTTGCGCGGGCTTTCTTCGCCCGAGACGGCGAGGCAAGGCAACCGCTTTGGTATCTACGGCATGGGGATAGCGGCAGGAACCACCTTCCTCTATCAGCTTCCTTGGGGATTTTCTTCGTTCTTCTGGGGCTTGGTTGCCGTCGGCGCAGGCGCTTCGGTCGGCATCTGGCGCGCGCGCACGATCCAGATGACGGCAATGCCGCAGCTCGTGGCCTTGTTTCATGCGCTGATCGGCCTTGCCGCGGTGCTGGTTGCGGCAAGCGTGCTTTATGCGCCCCAGGGCTTTGGCCTCGGCATCCGCAACAGCATCCCGGGTGCGACGCTGTTCGAGATGTCGCTAGGCGCCGCGATCGGCGGAATTACCTTTACCGGCTCGGTTATTGCATTCTTAAAGCTCGATGGAAGGATGACCGGCAATCCGATCCTCATCGCGGACCGCCACTACGTTAATATAGGGCTCGCGGCTCTGCTGGCGGTTCTCGTCTTCGCCTTCATCTTCACCGAGGCTCCTTTCGCGTTCTGGGTGATTGCGCTCGTATCCTTCGCACTCGGCGTTTTGCTGATCATACCAATCGGCGGCGCCGACATGCCGGTCGTGATCTCGATGCTCAACTCTTATTCGGGATGGGCGGCGGCGGCCGTTGGCTTTACGCTCGCCAATCTCGCCCTGATCATCACCGGCGCCTTGGTTGGCTCGTCGGGCGCGATTCTCTCCTATGTCATGTGCAGGGGAATGAACCGCTCTTTTATCTCCGTCATTCTCGGGGGCTTCGGAGGGGACTCGGCCGCGCCCGCCGGCATTGGCGAAGCGGAGACGCGGCCCGTCAAGCAGGGCTCGGCCGCGGACGCCGCAAAGATTTTGCTTGCCGCCAAGAAAGTGATTGTCGTGCCGGGCTATGGCATGGCTGTCGCCCAGGCTCAGCATGCCGTAAGGGAGATGGCAGACATTTTGAAAAGCAAGGGAATCGACGTCAAATATGCGATCCACCCCGTTGCGGGCCGCATGCCCGGCCATATGAACGTCCTGCTCGCCGAGGCTAACGTGCCCTATGACGAGGTTTTCGAACTCGAGCAGATCAATCCGGAATTCGCCGAGACCGATGTTGCCTTCGTTATTGGCGCAAATGACGTCACAAACCCAGCGGCAAAAACCGATTCGTCCTCGCCAATTTACGGCATGCCGATTCTCGACGTCGAGCATGCCAAGGACGTGCTTTTTGTGAAGCGGGGGCTCGGCGCTGGTTACGCGGGCGTCGAGAACGAGCTGTTCTTCCGCAACAACACGACAATGCTTTTTGGCGATGCCAAGAAGATGACGGATGGCATCGTGAGGGCGCTGAGCTAAGGGCCCGTGGTGGCCTTGAGGTGAACCAGCGCCCGGGCTCGGTTTCCGGGCAAAGCGGCAGCAACTGCTTCGCCCGGAATTCCCCCAATCGGGGTGGCCGATTGTTTGGTTCTAAAGTATAGCTTTTGTTTCCGGATTGGGCCGGGCTGCGGTTAGGGAGAAAGTTTGGCAAATGTGCCTGCGGCCGGCTGCTGGCGCTGAAGCGAATTCCGGCGGCCACTATTTCGCACACCGCTCGCTTCGCCGGGCGCACTTTAGCTCGCGCCGCCTTCCGCGAGCATGGCGGCGAGTTCCGCCTCACATACCAAGACGCCATCGACCAAAGCGCGGCCTTTGTACCACCACATATTGCGGCGGCGGTTGATTTTTGCCATATGAAACTCGACCCGGTCGCCCGGCAGGACCGGTCTGCGGAATTTTGCCTTATCGATGCTCAAGAAATAAACGAGCGGCGGCTTCTTGCCGGGGCGGTGCGCATTGACGCATAACGCGCCCACAGTCTGCGCCATGCCCTCGATGAGCAAGACCCCGGGCATCACCGGGCGTTCGGGAAAATGCCCCTGGAATTGCGGCTCGTTAATGCTGACATTCTTAATGCCGATGCCCGATTCATCGCCCCTCGCCTCAATTACGCGATCAACCATGAGGAACGGATAGCGGTGAGGGAGGGAGTTCAATAAGCGAAGAATGTCAAAGGTTTCAATGGTGACAGGCACCGCCTCGTTCATCGTGCCGTTTTCCCCCCAAAAGCCAAATTCGCGCGGGCGCGATTGTCTTGAGAGCGATAGCGGAAAATCCGGGCACGTGCCAGCGCCGCGTTTCTCCGCCTGGCGCTGCGCCTTCCTCGTTTGCGGCACAGCCAATCCCCGTCCGGCCAGGGCGCGGCGATGAACATCTCCGCGCCCTTCATCGCGCGCCCGGTGGCGACCACCTTGCTCACCCTTGGAATTGCCCTTGCGGGTGTGCTCGCCTTTCTGAAACTGCCGGTTTCGCCGCTCCCTCAGGTCGACTTTCCCACGATTTTGGTGCAGGCGCAGCTGCCCGGCGCAAGCCCCGAGACCGTCGCATCGACACTTGCAAGACCGCTGGAACGGCATCTTGGGACGATCGCGGGCGTCACCGAGCTGACCTCGTCGAGCACCCTCGGCACGACGCGGATCACGGTCCAATTCGATGTCAGCCGCGATATCAACGGTGCGGCGCGCGATGTCCAAGCGGCGATCAATGCCGCGAGCGCCGATCTTCCAAGCAATCTGCCTTTCAATCCTATTTATCGCAAAATCAACCCAGCGGACGCTCCGATCCTCATTCTGGCATTGACCTCGAGCACCAAGACGAGGGGCCAAATGTTCGACTATGCGAGCAATATTTTGCAGCAGAGGATTTCGCAGCTCGAAGGCGTGGGTCAGGTGTTCGTTTTCGGCTCATCGTTGCCGGCTGTGCGGATCGAGGTCAATCCTTATGCCTTGGCGAAGTATGGGGTCGGGCTTGAGGATGTTCGGGCGGCGCTTGCTTCCGCCAACGCCAACAGCCCCAAAGGCGCAATAGAAGACAATGGCAGGCTGTTCCAAATCTACACCAA
>JAFMSB010000239.1 GCA_017353815.1 Methylocapsa sp.
CCGGTTTGCCCGCGCTTCGCGCGACGGCAGCCGCCTCGCGCGCATTTGAGGCAAAGAGCGGGCCGATAATGAGCTCGGCGCCTTCCGCAAGGGCGGATTGAACGGCCGCGCGCGCGCCCTCGGGCGTCGAGCGATCGTCTTTGACGAACAGGGTTATATCATTGTTGCCCGCGTTAAGATAGGCGAGCTCGGCGGCGTTGCGCAACGAGACGCCGACGCTGCTTGGGCCTCCCGATGCTTGGGTCAATGGCAGAACGAGCCCGACCTTTGCTTCGCCGGAGCCGATCCGCTCGCCCATTGCCGGCGGTGCCGGGCTTTCCGCATGTATCCCGGGTGGCATGCCCCCGGCGGGGGCGCCCGGCCCGAACATCCCCGTCACCGAATTGCAGGCCGCCAAGGCCGGCAAAAGGACGAGGAGGCAGAAAGCGCTCAGCGCCTTGCCTTTCCGGGCGGCGCGCGAAGGCGTTTTATACTTCCGGTCAAGCTTAAGCGGGCAAGAAATCATCTGAGAGGATCCGGGCGCGCCCTGTTCCAACCTTGTAGCCCACCGGGGCTAGGCCAGAATTGCATCGAAATCTTGGTGAGCCTGGCCCCGAGTCAGGCTGACGGTGGACGTTCCCTTTGAAAAGCAAAACCGTCCCATAAATAAGACCTGTGGGCAGTCTATAGAATAAACTGCCATTCCAAGGAAAGTCAGGCATTTCGGCGAGCTCAAATCATGAAAGCGGGGCAGGGGACCGAAAACGGTCCCCAGAATCTGGCAAGAGATCTGCTGAAGCAGCCGGGCCCTGTGCGCGGCAAGGAGCTTGGGGTAAAGGCCGCGGCGGGAGTCTACACCGCATTCGGCCTGAGGGCCGAGGCCGAGCCTATCCAGCCGGGTCTTCATGTCGTTGCCACGCCAATCGGCAATCTCGGGGATATTTCGTTCCGGGCGCTCGCGACCCTTGCCGCCGCCGATGCGATCATCGCCGAGGACACACGGGTCACCAAGACATTGCTCGCGCATTACGGCATTGCAACGCCGCTCATTGCTTATCACGAGCACAATGCCGCTATCGTGCGGCCGCATCTTCTCGAAAAGCTCGCAGGCGGCGCGGCGCTTGCGCTCGTCTCGGATGCCGGCACGCCGTTGATTTCCGATCCCGGCTTCAAACTGGTCTCGGAGGCGCTCGCACAAAATTGCGCCGTTGTGCCCGTTCCCGGGCCTTCGGCCGTGCTCGCGGCGCTCACGGTTGCGGGCCTGCCGACGGACCGTTTCTTCTTCGAGGGCTTTTTGCCGCCAAAGAGCGCGGCACGGCGCACCCGCATCAAAGACCTAGCTGCCATCCCGGGCACGCTTGTTTTTTTCGAGTCGGCGCACCGCGCCGCGTCAACTTTGAGCGATCTTGCCGCCGTATTGGGGCCCCGGCACGCGGCGATCGCGCGCGAGCTCACAAAGCATTTCGAGACGGTCCGCCGTGCGCCGCTGCCCGATCTCGCTGCTCTCGTGGCCGCCGAAGGGCCCCCGAAGGGCGAAATCGTGCTGCTGGTTGGTCCGCCCATCGAGCAGCGTCAGACGCTGCCTGGGCAGGACCTCGACGCCAGACTAAGCCGCGCGCTCAAAGAGCATTCGGTGAAGGATGCGGCAGCGCTCGTTGCGGCCGAGACCGGCGAGCCGCGCCGGAACGTTTATGCGCGCGCAATTGAACTTTCCGCCGCCGACCGCAGGCAAAGTGACTCGCGTTAGCGCCGCAGGGTTACGCCCGGCTTGTGCTTGCGCGGCTCAACCGCGCGCCTCTCTTTCTGGTTGTATCCGCTCCTGATGTTCAGCTCCTCAATAAGACGGGCGGCTGCTTGCGGGATGCTGGTGCCGGGCGGAAATATTGCCGCCACGCCTGCCTCCTTCAGCGCATCAAAATCGCGCGGCGGAATGACGCCGCCGATGGCTATCATTATGCCGCCGCCGCCTTCCCGCGCGAGGGCGGCACGAAATTGCGGCACAAAGGTCAAATGTCCTGCGGCGAGCGAAGAGATCCCGGCGATATGAACTTTCGCTTTCACTGCTTGCCGGGCGGCCTCCTCTGGCGTTGCAAACAAGGGGCCTATTTCGACTTCGAATCCGAGGTCGCGAAAGGCCGAGGCAATCACCTTCTGCCCGCGATCATGCCCATCCTGGCCGATCTTGCCGACGAGAATCCGCGGCGGACCGCCATCATTCTCCCAAAATGCCCGGACGAGATCTTTGACGTGCAGGATTTCGGCTGAATCTGCGCCCGCCTCACTCGTATAGATGCCGGAAACGGCAGTACTTGCGGCGCTGTGCCGGCCAAATACCTTTTCGAGGGCAAAAGTTATCTCGCCGACAGTTGCCTTGGCGCGGGCGGCATCAACCGCAAGCGCCAAGAGATTGGCCTTTCCGCGCGCTCCTTCGGTCAAGGCATCGAGCGCACGATTGGTTTCGCCGCGATCGCGCTCCGAGCGCAATTTCGCGAGCATCGCGATTTGCCGCGCGCGAACGGCAGACGTATCGACCTTCAGGATTTGCAACTCTTCGGCGTCCTGCGGCCGGAACTGGTTGACGCCGATCAGCGCTTGGCTTCCGCTGTCGATGCGGGCTTGAGCCTTTGCTGCGGCTTCCTCGATCCGGCGCTTCGGGATGCCCGCCTCTATGGCCTTCGCCATCCCGCCGCAATTTTCGATTTCCTCGATATGGGCCAACGCCCTGGCGGCAAGCGCGGATGTCAAATGCTCGACATAGTAAGAGCCGCCCCAGGGATCGATTATGCGTGCCGTGCCGCTTTCCTGCTGGAGGAAGATCTGAGTGTTGCGCGCGATGCGGGCCGAGAAATCGCTTGGCAATGCGAGCGCTTCGTCGAGTGCGTTCGTGTGGAGCGACTGAACCTGGCCCTGGGTCGCGGCCATCGCCTCGATTTCGGTGCGCAAAATGTTGTTGAATATGTCCTGGGCAGCAAGAGACCAGCCGGAGGTCTGCGCATGGGTGCGCAGAACGAGCGAATTTTCATTCTCCGGCCCGAATGCGCGCATGAGCTTAGCCCATAAGAGCCTTGCCGCGCGGAACTTTGCCACCTCCATGAAAAAATTCATCGACGCCGCAAAAAAGAAAGACAGCCGCGGCGCGAACTGGTCGATCTTTAGCCCGCCTTCGAGGCCCGCGCGGACATATTCGATTCCATCTGCGAGCGTATACCCGAGCTCGAGATCAAGCGTCGCGCCCGCTTCCTGCATGTGGTAGCCGGAGACCGAAATGCCGTTGTATTTCGGCATATGCTGCGCGGTGTAGACCAAAATATCGGAGACGATACGCAGCGATGGCCCGGGCGGATAGATATAGGTGTTGCGGACCAAAAATTCCTTCAAAATATCGTTTTGGATGGTGCCGCTGAGTTGTGCCTTGGCCACGACCTGCTCTTCGGCGGCAACGATATAGAGCGCAAGCACAGGCAGGACGGCGCCGCTCATCGTCATCGAGACGGAAACTTCGCCAAGGGGAATTCCCTCGAATAGCCTGCGCATGTCGAGGATCGAGTCGATTGCAACTCCGGCCATGCCGACATCGGCGGCAACACGCGGATGGTCGGAATCGTAACCGCGGTGCGTGGCAAGGTCGAAGGCAATGGAAAGCCCCGTCTGCCCGGCAGCGAGATTGCGGCGGTAAAAGGCGTTGGATTCCTCGGCGGTCGAATATCCGGCATATTGGCGGATGGTCCAAGGCCGCACGGGGTACATCCCCGGATAAGGGCCGCGCAGATAGGGCGGGATGCCGGGAAAACTATCGAGAAAATCAAGGCTCGCGATGTCACCAGCGTGATAGATAGGGGCAACGGCTATGGCTTCGGGCGATGGCCATGGAGCGGCAGAGATATGTCCCGCTTCTGGGGCGCGGCGCGCAAACGGTATCTTGGAAAAGTCCGGGACGCGGCTCGTTTGGCTGCTCATGGCGGAGCTATCCAGGCTTGAGACACGCCCATTATATGGTCTTGCGCGCTTTAAATGCCCACTTCCTGCTCCCGGCTGCTTCCTCGCCAGCCGTTTCAGCCGCGCCGCGTGGCCCTCCAAGAGCCTGAACATTGCATCGTCGGCGAGA
>JAFMSB010000240.1 GCA_017353815.1 Methylocapsa sp.
GACGTTGACCGCCGCAGCCGGCGCAAAGCCGGCTACGCCCGGCGTTCGCAGTTCTGTTCTGAAGTGGCGGAGGGAGCGGGATTCGAACCCGCGATACGGTCTCCCGTATACACACTTTCCAGGCGTGCGCCTTCAACCGCTCGGCCATCCCTCCTTATCATGTTGGTTTATCTATTCCGGCCGCCCGAGTCACGGCGGCCTGCGTCCGGCCCGTTTAATCAAACGAGTTCCGCAAAGGAGGGTGCGCGCTTTCGCGGAACCCTTGGCTTCGCGCGCCGCCTTTTGGAAAAAAGGCGGAATCTTGGCATTGTAAAGGCGTTTAGTTGACGATAATAATTAGCAATAAGCTTTGCTATGGGGGCGGTAAGTGCGCACGAATCGTGATCTTGACACGCGCGATCTCTTGCTGCGTGGATTTGCGGCTCTCTGGGCCGCACTAATTTTGGTGTTCGCCTTTGCCGCCTCTCCGGCAAAGGCGGCGCCCTTCGTTTACGTGACGAACAACGGATCCAACAATGTAACGGTGATCGACACATTCACCAACAAAGTGGTGGCCACGGTCCCGCTGGGAAGCGGCCCCCGTGGTGTGGCCGTTACGCCCGACGGAAAGAAGGTTTATGCCGGCAATGGCAACTCGGTGTCGGTGATCGCCGCGGCCAGCAACAAGGTGGTGGCTTCGATCCCAATCGGAAGCGGTTCCTCACAAGGAGTCGCTATCGGCCCAGATGGCAAGCACGTCTATGTCGTTGCCGGCGTTGCCAACTGTATGCCCGGAAGCACCGTGGCGGTGATCGATACGGCCAGCAACCAGGTGGTAGCCAAGATCCCAGCGAACCTCCTCAAATTTGGGATTAACGAGGCCTGTGCAGGCGGGATCGCCCTGACCCCAGACGGGAAACAAGCCTATGTGACGGGAAACGTTCAATGTAGTGGCTGCGGCTGGCTCTGGGTGATCGACACCGCGGCCAACAAGGTTGCGCAGGTGGAATACATCGGCGATGCACCAGCCAGTCCATTTTCGATAGCCATTTCCCCGGATGGGAACGACATCTGCATAGTGACTGTTGACGGCTTTGTGGGGGGATGCGGAGGGGGACAAATAATTGGGGTAGGGGGCTTGCCTCTTGGAGTAACTTTTGCGCCGGATTCCAGACACGCTTACGTGACTGTTTGTAATGGTTCGCCAGATGCCGTCTCGGTCATCGACACGGCGACCGGCGCGGTCGCGGCCACGATCCCGGTGGGGAGCTGCCCCGATGGCGTAGCAGTGAGTCCAGATGGAAAGCAGGTCTATGCCGCGAACTCGGGCTCCGATACGGTCTCGGTGATCGATACGAGAACCAACAAAGTCGCGGCCACGATCCCGGCCGGGAAGGGGCCCTCGGGCGTCGGTATCATCCCGGCGCCGCCGGGCGTGCCATTCAGCGTGTTTAGTGCCAGGCTCGCAATCCGCTTTTGGCCCTATAATCTGCGCAGCGATGATTTTAACCTCAACGCGAGCTTCACCCTGGGGAGCGCGAGCAATGGGATCGATCCTTCCGCCGAGCCGGTGACAATCAAGATTGGCACCTTCGCCCTGACCATCCCCCGCGGCTCTTTCAAAGGCACGGGGTTTGGGCCGTTTGAGTTCCAAGGGGTGATCGAGGGCGTGAGCCTCAAGGTTGGAATCGAGCCCACGGGGGCGAAGCGCTACGCCTTCCATGCGGTGGCGCAGAACGCCAATTTGCAGGGGGCCACGAATTCGGTGCCGGTGACGCTCATCATCGGCGATGACAGCGGCTTCACCTCGATCAATGCCCAGATCTCCCCCGCAGGAGGCCAGGCCCAGCGAGATTGATTGCCGGGCGCCAAACCTTGCCGGCCGGCCTCGGCCCGCGGCCCCGCCGCTGCGCGGGGGCAGTTGCCGCGGGCAATTACTTCCCGCCCAGCATTCTGTTTGGCTTAGCGGGCGCGCAAAAGCATGATGCGATCACGCATTTGATGATCGGCGCGGTGCTGTCTCCTCAGCCCGGCAATCCTTGGCTTTATGTTTCCTTTATTCTCTAGCGTTCACTTCCCTATCGAGTATTTATGCTGCCATGCGCAAATAACCGGTCATGGAACAGATCGAAATTCCGGAGCCCCCGCAAGTTTGTGGTCCCGTTCTGCGATCCCCCGGAAGATCACACTTCCTCGTTGGCAAGGATAGCCACGGCAAATGGGTCGCGCGGAACGAGGCTGGGTCATGCGGCGGGCTCTTTATCAGCCGCTCAGAAGCAATCCGCTTTGCCATTCGAGAGCGGGGCTCGCAGCTCCTAGCCATCATCTTGGTCCCCGGTGTTCTGGAGCTCTCCTCCGGACATCTCAGGGAAGGGCGGGATTAGGCTGGAGGTGGAGAGGCAAATCATGCGCATCAGTCCCGCTGCCTTCATCGAGGGACGCCGCATCCTCTATACGATTGGCAAAATACAGGCGGCCTCGGCATGGCATGCTGCTAACGACAGCCCGCGGCAAGATCATTGGCGTGAGCATGTCGTGGAGGAGCTGATCCACAAGGCGGAGGATCTTGGCGCCGATGCGATCGTGGATTTCGGCTATGAAAACAGCGGCCCCATCCGCGACAGCGACACCGGCGTGCAACTCAAGTGCATTCTTGCCACCGGAATGGCGGTCAAGCTTTCCTGCGCGGCCTAAGTCCTGCGGATGACAGAGTTCTGATCCAGCTGCCATTCCGCCGGCGCGCCCAGGGCCTGCTGCGCGCCGCATAGCCCACGCGGTGGACCGGCGCCGGAAAGCTATGATCCCAGCCAGCCCCGCTAGCGCTGCGAGGCTCGAGGCGTCTTCCTTAGTTTATCGAGGAGAGCGCGGGCCTCGGTCAGGCGGGCTTGGTAAAAAGCGGCATTCGGCGCATGACCGCCCCGTGCGGGTAAGTTGAAACGCCTCTTCGATCTGTTTAAGTGCCTCACCGGCCATCGCCGGATCGTTTTTCCGCTCGGCAAGCAGCATCATCGCGACGCCTTGATTGCCGGTGCTCATAGCCGCGTCGAGCGCCACGCGCTCTTGCGTCCACTCTTTAAGCGCGTTGCGATA
The DNA here is from genome assembly GCA_017353815.1 of Methylocapsa sp. Classification (GTDB taxonomy): domain Bacteria; phylum Pseudomonadota; class Alphaproteobacteria; order Rhizobiales; family Beijerinckiaceae; genus Methylocapsa. Next base: position 3,070 of record JAFMSB010000240.1, read on the forward strand.
GGCCGAAACCGCCTCCTCAAGCCGCGCCGTGCCGCTCTCGCGCTCGCCGAGAGAGGAAAGCGCATTGCCAAGATTTTTCTGCGTTTCGCTGCGCTCGCGGCGCGAAGCGTGCGACGCGGCTGGCGTCCACACGGCGGACAAGTGGTCCAGTTACAAATGCTCTTCGATAACAGAGCCGCCTTCGGCCCGGCCGAATTAGCACGCCCATGTCATAGAGATGGAAGGCGGCTTATGCCAACAATCGGCATCCGTGGCGGAAGCGGCTGCCTGCGTAACTGCTTCCGCCAACTCAATATGGAAGAGCACCGGCATGATCAATCTCCGTAGACTACTGGTAGCCGGCTTTGCCGCCATGATTCTTGGCGGCGGAATAGCTGCGGCTTACGCGCTTGCGCCCGACCTTGGCTTTAGCCTTTGGGCCCCACTTGACGGCGGTGGCGGCTTCAGCGGCCGCGAGCCAATCGTCAATCACCCGGTGAAGTTGGAACGACAAAGACACCAAAACATAACGCGGACGCAACAAATCAATAGGTATGAATAATCGAAGAGCCAATAGTCTCTTTTAATATTCTCGGCGGGCGGTTGAGCATCTGGTCGCGCAATCGCCGAGCCCTGTCGACGCCAGATTGCGCCTTCGCGACGCAAAATCCTTTAATCGCGCCACCGATAGCCTTACGCGCATAGTTGAATTGCGCCAGGTCGCCGCTCTTGTTGAAATAAGCCCAGTGAGCGCGGGCGAGTTTCTCTTGCGTCTGCGCCCATAGGAGCAGAGAACGCTCGCGGCTCCTCTCCTTCAGCGCCTCATGAAGGGCAGCGAGAGCATCGTCCAGCCGGGACGTTCCCGGCTCCAATTCACAAACTACTGTCAATGTCTCGCCCAGATTGCTTTGGATCCTGGCCCATTCGGACGGCTTCCGATCGCGTGTAATGACTTGCAAAGCCGCGCGACGGCAGTCTATTGCCTTTTCGAGAAGCGGGGTCTCGTGTCTTCGC
>JAFMSB010000241.1 GCA_017353815.1 Methylocapsa sp.
ATCGTAGCAAGATCATGACCCGTGCAGTTGCAGAGAGGCGGGGCGCGTGCGCAATAGTCTAGTCAACACGCGAAACCGGTGGCGGCCGCGCGATCTCGGCTGCGCCCCTCTTACCCGGGTGAACAAGCCACTGGCAATTTGATCGCCTGACCGATGTGCAACCGGCGAGGATTGAGGCCGGGATTCGCTTTCATGATGGCACGCCATTGCCGGGCTTCTCCGCAGTGCCGGGCAGCAATGCGGCCGAGGGAGTCGCCAGCAATCACGGAATAACTCCCGGCAGCGGCGGCTGGTGAGGTTCTGCTCGGCATCCTCGCGGGTTCGTTCACAGCGATTTTCGGCGCCTGCGTCAGAGGCGGCTGCCGGGTTTCCTCTCCGCCAGGGCCACACTCGTTTTCTTCTGGTGTTGCCTTTTGGGCCAGCTGCCGGGATTGCCTCGGCATGGACATCATCATTTGCATGCCGAGGAACATGTATCCCATGGACGCAGCCATGATCATCATGCAAACGTCGCCAAAAATCGATTTAGGCGCCAGAGCCATTGCCGCTGATCCGCCGGCCTCCGCACCAGCGTTGGCAGGCCGAGGCTTGATATATGCTCTCGTTAGCCAGGCGATTGTCTCCAGCGCGAAGTAGGCGCCAAAGGCATAGGAAAGCGGGGGCAGCCAGTCTTTCATCGGCACCCACATGTAGATCATTGCACCTTGTTGAACCAACGCCAAGATCCACAAGTTGCCGAACGAGCGCCAGCGTGCGGCGCTCACGAGCATCCAGCCAATGATCGCGGCGGACGTTGCAACGTAGATGATCATCCAGAGGCGCTCGGGGAGCCAGTCCAAGCCAAATGCGACGGCGCTATACATATAGAGCATCCCGAGCAGCATCATGATGTGAGCGGAATGATACCAGCGGTGCTCCCCGTGCATGCGTATCAGATGGCTGCAGTGGAAAATGAGCACAGCGAAAAGCGCCGCGATCCAAACAGCCGACGTTTTCGCGGAAAGAAGATCCCGAGCCAAAGACATCATCATGGCCAACTCGCCATTGTGATGCCGGTAGGGGCAGCGGCTGGGCCGGACGATTCGAACCGCTGACCCTGTGAGCAGTTACGCGGCGACTTTATCGCATTCGGCCGCGCAGGCCTTGCAGGCATCGCCGCAGGCCTTGCATACCGCGACCTTGGGGAATTTCTCGCATTCCTTTTGGCAGTCCTTGCAGAGCATTGAGACCACCTTGGCCAGATGGCCGGTGTGCACCGAATTGACGGCCGCCAAAGACGCAAGCGCGCCGCAACCGGCGACGAGCTGGTAGGCCGCATCGGCGCAGTCGGCCATGCTCGTGTCCTTCATCTTATACATACCGAAGCAATGCCTCAGGCAGTCATTGCCCGTCGCGACGCATTTCTCGGCGGCTGTATCCAGCGCCTCGTATTTGGGCGGATGCATTTCCTGCGTCTCTGCGCCCATCATGCCTTGGGCAAAGGCTTGCGAAGCCGAAGCGACGGCGGCGGCCGTACCTGCGGCGGCAATAAATTCTCGGCGGTCCATCGTTTTGTCTCCCTTCAAGGCCCGGATGAGAAGGGTCCAGGCCGTCCCTTATGCCAACGCAGAAACGTCTTCCCGCGTTGCAATCTCGCCAGAACGCCGCCGCTCGCGCGCCCTTCCCGTGGCCGCTTCAAGCAACAGTGAAACGAAACGTGCCCGAAGTCGCGCGGCCGTGGATCGAGACCACATGCCAGCTCACATTATAAGTGCCGGGCAGCAGCACGCTTTTGAGGCTTACGATAACTATAGCCGGATCGGCGGAATCGTTGACCGGCCGTCCTGCCGCAACCGGAACCCCGAAGGCATTTGTGATCGCCACTTTCGAGGCCGCAGCGATCACGCCTAAGTTGAAATAGAGGCGCAACTCGCGCGGAGATCCAGCCACCGTCAATCCAACGCCAGGGACAGCGTGATCGAGATACGCGCCGCCCATAAACCGGGCAAAAGCTTGCGCCGCAAACGCAATCACGGCCACACCTGCGGCGGTGGCAATAAAATGGCGGCGATCCATGGGCAGCCTCAATAAGGATCGGGCATCACATCGGCGGCATTGTGATGCCGAGAATGGCCGACGCGCCAAGAACAAGCGTGGCGAGCACAATGTCCGCGGCTAAGATATAGCGAAGCTTGCCGATTTGCGTCATGCGCTTCAGCGGCGCGGCGCGCAGCCTCGGCATCAAAACGAAACGGTTCAAGCAAGCAATGCCAAGCATGGCGGAAACAAGCGCCACCTTTTTGAGCAGCACATCGCCATAATCGCTGTCCAAAAGCTTGAGGAAGGATCCCTCGACGCGAAAGCCTGCATTCGCAACGCCACTTAGAATGACAAAGGCGACGGCGACAATCGCCATCGCAGAAAAGCGGGCGCAAATGTCGAGCGCGCGCACACGTGCTTCTTCGGAAGGCCCGAGGCGGCGTTGCTCGACGATCGCAAAAAGAAGTGGCGGCAGCCCCCCGGCCCAAGCGGCCGCGGCGAGCACGTGAACGCTGTAGACCGCGATCATTGTCACGCGATAAAGCCCGCTTCCATCGTTGGAATGGCCAAACCATGCCTGGGTAATAAGAAGCACGGCGCTTATTGGAACAAGCAGGGCAAATCGCCATCGGCCCTTAAAGGGCAGAAAGACGATTACCGCCGAGATTGCGAAAAGCGCAAGCCGAAGTATGGAAACGATACCGAAAGGCGTGTCGAAAAAATAAAGGTCAAGATCCTCAGGATCGATGAGGCTGCCGAAGTTATGCGTCATATTGATAAGGACGAATGCCAGCCACGCGATGCCGGAGATAGCCGCAAGAGGCGCCGCGATCCGCAGCAAAATCGTTGTGGCCCGGAGGCTGCGCGGCAAGCCCTCAGAGCCAGGCATAGACCGCTCACGACTTTCGTAAAGCCAAAAGAAAGAGGTGCCAAACAGCACGAAGACGCACGCGAAATGGATCCAGCGCGCGATGACGAGGGGGAAGTAAACCATCAACATTGCCGGTACTCCCTGGAGCTGCGAAGCTTCATTGGGCCGCAGTGACGGCGAATCGAATGCCTGGCTGCCAAATCACTGCGGCCAGGCACCCGCAGTGATTTTAGGTGACCGTGAACGTAAAGGTGCCCTGGGTCGTATGCGTGTCGACCGAGACCACCTGCCAGCTTACCGAGTAAGTTCCCGGCCCCAGCGCGCGGCCAAGGTGGACGACGATTGTTTGCTTGTCGGCGCTCGCCACAACGGGTTTGCTCGCCGAAATCTGAGCTCCCGCTGCGCTCACCACATGTACATGGGAAAAGGCCGTGACGACGCCTTGGGTGTAATAGAGCCGGAGCTCATGCACCGGGCCCCTCACCGTCATCCCGACGCCTGGCACAGCATGATCGAGAAACGCATGGGCGAAGGCGGGCGGTGGAGAGGCAGCCGAGGCGGCCCAAGCCGCGGCAAAGAGAAGCTTGCGAAAATGTTGCATAGCAGCCTCCTTAGTAACCCAGACTGGCGCCACGGGCCTGGCGCGGGCCGAAGATCGGCTTGCCAAGCGAATCGGGGAACATGTCGTCAAAGAAAAAATCCAAGATGGCTGCCCAGCCGACATGCCTGCCGCTCGCGTGATTAATTGGAATATTTGCGACGGCGCCAAGCTCACCCGAGAACGGCCCGAGCCGGAAGAAATAATAGCCGCCTGGCCCCCACACGCCCGTGGTCTGATGTGTTCCCGGGACCGATTGGAACGACGAAGGGCCGATGTTGGATATTGGAGTCGAGAAGACCGCCTCCACGGTCGGAATGATATTTCTCAAGACCTCAGGCACCTCGTGCACGAAGGAGTTCATGTAGAGGAGGCTATATTGCAGTGTCGCCCCATAGGTCAGAACTGTGGGAATCTGGCTGACCGAGAGGAGGCTCGTCGTGGGATCGAATGAGAAGTCGATGGGGTGAGTCGACCAGGTGTAGTCTACTTCGCCGGTGACTGCGATGGGTTTCAGCCAATCGGCATCGACGTCGCCGAAGCCCTTGCCGACATAG
>JAFMSB010000023.1 GCA_017353815.1 Methylocapsa sp.
CATAGAACTGAAAGAGGCAGTGGCAGGGGGCGAGCGCCATGGCCGGCAGATCGGCCGGGTTCCACGCTGTCACCACGAGGCGCCGCGAAGAGGGATTTTGAACGATCTCATCGATAACGTTGGAAATTTGGTCGATCGCGCGGCCGCCGGGCGCTTCCCAGGCGCGCCATTGCTTGCCATAGATGGGCCCAAGGTCTCCGTGCTCGCCGGCCCATTCGTCCCAAATCCCGATGCCATGTTCCTTGAGGTAGGCAATGTTGGTGTCGCCCCGCAAAAACCACAAGAGCTCATGGACAATAGACTTCCAATGCAGCTTCTTGGTCGTGACCAAGGGAAAGCCAAGGCTCAAATCGAAGCGCAGCTGATGGCCAAAGATGGAGAGCGTCCCGGTACCGGTGCGGTCGGCCCTTACGTCGCCGTCGCGCAGGATTTTGGCCAGGAGATCGAGATAGGGTTGCATGACCCGAGGAGCGCGGCTCCGTGCCCGCCCAAATTTTTACGGGGAAAGCCCAAGGCTCTCCTTGATATGGGCAAGAGAGGCCTTTTCGGCATCGCTGACTTGCACGCCGCCAAAACCCAAAAAACCCCCTTCCCCGGCGGCATCGGCAACCGACTCGGCGATATGCTGGAGCCAGGCCTTGAACGAGGGCGCATCAGCCGTGGCTTTTGAATCCAAAATGGCCGCGGCTTGCTTGATGACATCGAGGGCCCGGGTTACGATTTCGGCGGGCCTTTTGCCCGAGAGCTCGGCTCGCAGCCCTTCGCGTGCAATGGTCCGGCCTTCCGCGGTCTCGTACTCGCTCCCAACGGCCTTGACCAGTTCCGCCGAGCGCGAATCATGGGCGGCGACCAGGATTGTGTGTGCGCTCGCCATGCTCTCCTTGAGTGTTCCCCAGAGCCCGCTCGGGTCGGCCGCGGTAACTGCAATACCCGCCATCATCGCGCTTTCAAGCAGCGTCTTCCACTCTGCGGCGGTAAAATCGCTTTTTTGAGCCATCGCTTTACCCTCCTCTTTCCTCGCGGGCGCCTATCCGGGATGCAAGGGTCATTACGAAAACGAGTCTGTTCGCGGGAATGCGAATGCCGCCGCGCGCAAACTTACTGCATTGCGTGCGTCGCGCCAAGGCAAGGCCGCCGCACGCAAATCCGGTTTGAAAAAACCGGAGCATAGCCTATATTCCGGGTGCCGCCACGCGCGGCTATGGCGATAAATGGCATCGAAATAAGCTCTTCGGACCCGGGGGCGGTACCCGGCGCCTCCACCAAAGCCCGCCAAGGATGGTTTTTCGGCAGCGGCGGGTTTTGGCGGGGGCGAAACAGGTTCGACGGGGGGTGTAAAGGATGGCTTTCGCCCGGCATGGTTCCGCCGACATCGGGCCAAATCTATAGTTGCCAACGACAACTATGCTCCGGTTGCTCTCGCCGCGTAATGCGGTGCTAGCGCCGAAATCAAGCCCTTGAAGTTAGCCCTTCAAGGCGGGGTCCGGAGGCGCCTGGCAACAGAAGCCTCCACTCAATTTCCGGCGCTTCCTCCGCTGGGGGCGCCGGTTCTTTGCGGAAAAGCGCCGTAATGGCTGCGGATCTCATCCGTTACGATCTCCTCGTGCAGGATGCGCTGCGCGCCGCTTTGCGCGAGGTGCTCGCAAAGGCCGCGCGCGAGGGCCTGCCGGGCGAGCATCATTTCTACATCAGTTTTCGCACCCACGCCCGGGGCATCAAGCTTTCGCAGCGGATGCGCGACCGCTATCCGGACGAGATGACCATCGTGCTTCAGCATCAGTTCTGGGATTTGAAGGTCTCCGAGCAGGCTTTCGAGGTCGGGCTGTCCTTCCAAAATATATCCGAGATGCTGACTGTGCCCTTCGAGGCCGTCACCCGTTTTGCTGATCCCGCGGCGGGCTTTGAATTGCAATTTGCCATTGCGGGCGAAGTGGAAGCGGCGCCGGAGCTGCCTCTTGGCGCGACGGAAGCGGCGCAATCGCAAGATATTCAGCAGGAATTGCCGCTCTTGCGCGCAGAAGCCGCCAAAGGGCCAGGCGAGAAGCTGCAGCAGGCGGAGCAAGAGCAGGCAGCCCCGCTCCCTCAGTCCGGGACCAAGGTCGTTTCGATCGACGCCTTCCGCAAGAAGAATTGACGAGCTGCGGCCGCGCTGCGTACTTAGAATAATTCTAAAAATGTTTCAGGTGAAACGGAACTACAGCACAACAATAATGGCGACGCGGCCCGGCCCTTTTTCGAAGCGGCGGGGCGGCCGCGAGTCTGGTTTCGTGCGATAGGTTCCCGCAAATCTGCTTAGGACCCTGAGCGCAGCGTGGTTTTCTCAAGCCGCTTGAATCTTTAACTCGCGAACGAGATCGAGGTTTTTCTTAACCCCTTCGTATTGACGGCGAACCATGGCTTCGGCGTCCCCTGGAGGGAGCTCCTGGAGCGCTGCCAAATATGCCCTTTCTGCAAATTCTTCGCCGCGTTCGCATTCGGCCAAAACCGCGCGCTCGTCCATTCCGGTAATCGATGAGATGATATTGGTCCAGAAGCGATGGAGCGAGCCGGTAATAGTGCCTGATGGCGTGGGTTCACCACCGAGACTGCGGATCTTACCCTCCAATTCGAGAGCGGCTTCATCGCATCGCCGGGCGGCAACCTCAAAGACCGTTCTCAGGCGACTGTTTGAAACGGCCGCTGCGCAGGTACGGAAGCCCTGTGCGCCGTCTTTTGTCGTCTCGAATAGATTATTCAAGGTCGCAATGACCGTCTGATTGCCCATCCGGCTCCTCCTATGTGCTGTTTCGTTCGAGGACCGGCTCGCTCTGGTCCTCGCCTGCACTTTGCCGGTCTTCGGAAAGTCGCTGAACAGCTAACTCAGGCCTTACGAAATAGTTCCGCCTTTGATAGAGCCGAGAGCCTGTCGATTCGCGCTAATGTATGGTTTGAAGTGCAGCGGCGCGTCTATTTTCGAAGTGATGGCACCGCGCCCACACGGCAGTGGTCATGCCGCCCAGCATGCTTCTCCCGCTCTTCGACGCAAACCCGAAAAGCAAGTGCGCAGGTCTCGACCATGTACAGCACTCCGGTTTTCGAACCCGTCCGTGGCGAAACGAGCGAACCGGTTGTGTCGCAAATGTCGGCGCAGTCGAGATTGTCGATAGCGCGCACGCGCGCGACCGGAAACCGGATCACCCTAGCAAATCTCTGTAAGACGTTCCACGCCTCGCTATGTTTCGGGCATCAAGCGTAGCCCGGACATAGGCCGCCTATTTGCCGGACCTTTTCTTCGGGACTTTCTTGCCCTCCTTGCGGGCTTCGGAAAGGCCGATAGCGATTGCCTGCTTTCGGCTCTTCACCGTTTTGCCGCTTCGGCCGCTCTTGAGAGTACCTCCCTTGCGTTCATGCATCGCCTTTTCTACCTTTTTCGAAGCACCGCTTGAATATTTCCTGGCCATCTAGTTTGCCTCTTGTTTTGACTCTCGCCCGTCAACGCCTTCAGCATTTCACGGTTGCATGAACGGCCCTCTGGGGCAGGCTTTGTGCAGGACTATTTGAATAGGAAATCAGATGTTAAGGACGCTTGCCTTCACTACCTCGGCCCTCGCTTTCGCTGGCGGCCTCGCCAAGACTACGCTAACATGAGGGTCGCTAAATGGAGCCGCAGCACCGACCGCCTCCAAACCGCCGTCGCCGGGGCGGCGCGCGAGGCGGAATTGATCGCCGCCACTGTCGCTCTGCCCGAAAACATCAAATTTCAACGCGCGCGGGCTCATTCGCGCGGCGCTGAAAGATGCAGGGATCGCGCAAAAGATCGAATTCGCTCGTCGCAAAACTTCGCGATGGCAAATAAGCGCCGGGATACCCCGCTCAAAGCCGGGCACAGCGCTTCCGGTCTTGGGGCCGAGATTTCCAAACAACTCAGCGCTCGCAAGCGTTATATCCTCCTGCAGGTAAAATGATCCAGCGAAAGGACGCCCGCCTTGCCCGCTGCGCTTAAACCGTTTCTCGTCCTAATGCTTGCGGCAAGCCTCGGTTTGGCTGCCCCTTTGCATTCTGCCGCGCTCGAACAGGCGGCAGGAGAGGCCGCGGAAAAGCCCGCGCAAAAACAAGGCGCTGCCCCCCGCGCCCATGACAAATCCGCGGGGCCATCGGCGGTCAATGCCCTGCCCCCGGCGGTGACCACTTCGCATACGATCGATCTCCGGGGGCGCACTCTGCATTTCAAGGCCATTGCCGGGCCGGTGCGGTTGAGCGACGCGCAAAGCGGAGAACCCGAAGCCGATGTCGCCGCGACCGCTTTTCTGCTCGAAGGCGCGGAGCCAGCGCGGCGTCCTGTGACCTTTGTGCTCAATGGCGGGCCTGGTGCAGCTTCCGCCTGGCTCGATCTCGGAGGGCTCGGGCCTTGGCGGCTGCCGTTCGATCGCGCCACGCACTCTCCCTCGGCGCGCCCGGCCACGGTCGATAATGCCGATACCTGGCTCGATTTCACCGACCTCGTCTTTATCGATCCGCCGGGGACTGGCTACAGCCGCATCTTGACCAAAGACGGCGAGATGCGCCGCCATTTCTTTTCGGTCGGCGGCGATATCGAGGCGCTGGCTGTCGTCATCCGCAAATGGCTTGCGGCCAATAACCGGTTAGAGAGCCTGAAATTCCTTGTCGGCGAGAGCTACGGCGGCTTTCGCGCGCCCAAGCTTGCGCGGCGGCTCCAGGACGAGGAGGGCATAGGGGTCGCCGGTCTCATATTGGTTTCCCCGGTGCTCGATTTTAGCTGGTGGTCCGATGGCGTCTCGAGTCCGCTGATATGCGCCGCGAGGCTTCCTTCGCAGGCCGCCGCGGCGCGCGGGCTCGCGCGCGAGGGCGCAGAAAACTCCCTTGCCGATGTCGAAGCCTATGCGGAAGGGGCTTACCTCACCGATCTTTTGCGCGGGGAGCGTGATTCGCAGGCGCTTGGCCGCATCGCCGAAAAGGTCGCGGCCTTTACCGGGCTTGATCCGGCGCTTGTGCGCAAGCTTGGCGGCCGGATCGACCCGGCGACCTTCGCACGCGAGAAGAATCGCACGAATGGCACGGTGACGAGCCTTTATGATGCTCTCGTCTTCGGTTTCGATCCGTCTCCCCATGCCGCCGCCAGCGACTTTCCCGACCCGGTCCTCGATGCATTCAAGGCCCCGCTTGCGAGCGCCATGGCGGACATCACCGCCAGTCGGCTCGGCTGGAGGGTCGAGGCGCGCTATGAGGTTTTGAGCGAGAGCGTCAACCGGAGCTGGGATTGGGGAGGCGGGCGAGAGCGTCCAGAAGCGCTGACCGATTTGAAACGCGAGCTGGCGCTTGATCCGGCCATGCGCGTTCTCGTGGCGCATGGCATCACCGATCAGGTAACGCCTTATTTCGCCTCAAAGCTTCTTATCAGGCAGGTGCCGCCGATGGGATTGCAAGACCGCCTGCGTCTAACGGTCTATGGCGGCGGCCATATGCTTTATTTTGACGACAAGTCGCGGGCCGCCCTGCGCGAAGACGCCCGCAAACTTATCGAGGAGAAATGACTTTTCGCTAGTGAGCCGCGGCGAAACCCCAAATTGGCTGGCCCTGCCGCGGGCGCGCCGAGTCGCTAGCGCACCTGGCTTGCCTCTTCGAAGATTCGCGGTATAAAAGCCGCCTTCGCGCATCCGGCCGGGGGCTGAATGGGAGCCCGCACGCGCTGGCAGGGTTGTGAAATCCGCTTCCCGGTGTCCCCGCCTTCGCCAGTCTTGCGAGCCTTTCCGGGCTCGAAGGGCTCAGCGCCGGCCGCGCGGGCATAGACGTGAAAGGAAAGGCGGCAGAATGGCTCTTTACGAGCATATTTATTTGGCGCGCCAGGACATCTCCGCCCAGCAGGCGGACTCGCTGGCGGCGCAGTTCAAAGGCGTGATCGAATCGCTCGGCGGAAAGGTCGAAAAGACCGAATATTGGGGCGTGCGCTCCCTCGCCTACCGCATCAAGAAGAACCGCAAGGCCCATTTCACGCTGCTCAATATTGACTCGCCGCCCGCAGCGGTCACGGAAATGGAGCGGCAAATGGGAATCAATGAGGATATCATCCGGTTCCTGACGGTCCGGGTCGAAGCATTGGAACAAGGCCCCTCCGCCATGATGCGCAAGCGCGAGGACGATGAGCGCAGCCGCAGCGCGCGGGCCGAGCGCGCCGAGAGAGGCGCGAGGCGCCGGGATGAAGCCCCGGAAACTGAGGAGGCGAATTTAGGATGACCGCAGCTCCCGCAGCCCCCCGCAGACCTTTCTTCCGCAGGCGCAAGACCTGTCCCTTTTCGGGCCCCAATGCGCCGAAAATCGACTACAAGGACATAAGGCTTCTGTCGCGCTATATCTCGGAACGCGGCAAGATCGTTCCGTCGCGTATTACGGCGGCTTCGGCCAGGAAACAGCGCGAGCTCGCCCGCGCGATCAAACGCGCGCGGTTCCTGGGGCTTTTGCCTTATGTGATCCGCTGAACGCGGGCGCCCGTAATGTTTGGCGTTAAAATATTTCCAGCGGCATGGATTTATTTTATGGAATGAGCGCTGCAAAGAAAAACGGGCGGACTGCGCGCGCCCTCCGCGCGGCCCCGCCGGAGAATGGCCCGCCGCCTTTCGTGCGGGAGAAGGTCATGAAATTCTACAATGTCACAAGGCTGAGACGTCTCCTCAAATTTGCGCCGACTGCGGGAATCGGGATCGGGGCCGGCGCCGCGGCGGCGATTTTGTTTGCGCTTGCGGGCCGCGGCACGCCGTTTGCGGCGGTGCTCGCCAATCTATCGCCGCTTCCAATCATGATCGCGATGCTTGGCTTTGGTCTCGCCGCAAGCGCTGCTGCGGTCGTTTCGGCGGCGCTGACAATTGGCGTGTTGTTTTATGCGCAACAGAAATACGGCAATCTCGACGCCGCTGCCTTTGCGGGCCTGACCTTCTCCTTTTTTATCGGGCTGCCCGCCTTATGGCTCAGCCTGCTTTCGATATTGAGCCGCGCGAAAGGAAGCGAGAAATGGGTGGTGACGACGAAGGTCGGCAGCTTTTTCACGCGCGAGTATTGCCCCCTCGAGCGCGTGATTTCATATGGAACATCGATCTCGGCCACCATCGGGGTCGCGATCGCGGTTTCGACCGGCATGCTTTATGGCGGATTTGAGCACGCCATCGACAAGCTGTCTGGCGAGCTTGTTCCATTTCTTGAGCCCATGCTTGGCCGCGTAAAGCTCCCCGCGGGTATCGATGTGCCTTATCTGGCAAGGACCCTTGTTCTGGCCGCAGCTCCAGCAGCGGCGGCCGGAAGCCTTATGATGATGATGCTTAACCTTTGGTTTGCGGGGCGGGTCGTGAAATTATCAGGGCAGCTGCCCCGGCCCTGGCCGGATGTCGCCAACGAACTCCGGCTGCCGCTCAATTATCTCCTGGTTTTTGGTGTTGCGGCCATAGCCGGTCCCCTTGTCGGCGGCATTGCCGGCCTCATCGTTATAATCATTGCGGCAACGGTAGGCACCGCTTTGGCGTTCGTCGGGCTTGCGGCCGCGCATTCCTTGTCCCGCGGATTGAGCTTCCGCTTGCCGCTTCTTGTCTTGCTTTATCTTCTCCTGATTATCACCTGGCCGGTTTCTGTCCTCGCCTGCCTCTTGACCGGCGTTCTCGAAACGGCTTTCTCTTTCCGCGACCGCAAAGCCAGGACAGCTCCGGGCAAATTGCCGCCGCAGCGCAAGGATTGATTATGGAAGTCATTTTGCTCGAACGCATGGCCAAGCTCGGCCAGATGGGTGAGATCGTCCGCGTCAAGGACGGCTACGCCCGCAATTACCTGCTGCCCGGGCGCAAGGCATTGCGCGCAACTGAGGCCAATAAATCCCGTTTTGAGACCATCCGCGCCCAGCTCGAAGCCCGCAATCTGGAGACGATGAAGGAGGCCGCTGCCATCGCCGAAAAGCTCAACGGCCAAAGCTTCATTATCCTGCGGCAGGCGGGCGAGGCTGGGCATCTCTACGGCTCGGTCTCCCCGCGCGATATCGCCGCCGCGGTGACGGATGGCGGCTGCAGCATTGGCCGCGATCAGGTGGTTTTGAAAGCGCCGATCAAGGTGCTTGGCCTCCACGCCGTTCCCGTGCATCTGCACCCCGAAGTCGAAGTTTCGATCACAATTAATGTCGCGCGCTCGGCTGAGGAAGCGGAGCGCCAGGCGAAGGGAGAGGCCATTGCGGGCCCCTCGGAAGCAACGCTTCAGGATCTCGGCCTCGATGAGGTGGGCGCCGCCCTGGTCGAGGGCGGCGGCACACTCGGCGAGCATTAGCTCCCGCCGCTGCGCTTATGCGCAGGACGGCCGGAGGCGGCGTAATTCCTCTCTTGCCAAAGTGCGCTGCCGCGGGCGCCCGGCCGGCGCCTTTACTCCATCGCAAGCTGCTTGTTATCGAAGGCTTGTCCAAGCGTCTTAACGAGCGCCGTCTTTACATTGTATCCCTTATCGGTGACTTTTACGGTGTAACACCAGGTTGCCCGTCCGTTTTCGCTTTCTTGGTCTTTCAGCCGGTTGAATGTCTTCTTGTCCTCAAGGATATCGATCAAGCCGTTAGCCTTGAGCCGCTGGTCCGTCTCAATGTCGATCTGGACCCTATCGACCGGCTTGCTATATGCGCACAGGCCCTTTTGATGTTGCAAGGCATCGACATACATGAGCCGGTCGAAGTCTTCGGACGAGAGCTTTTTTACGGTGGCATGGACATCCGCCACCTTGGCGGGATCGGCGACATCTTCGGTTTGAAGCTGCAGAGCAATGCTGTTCATGTCGAAATTGATTGTGGCGCCCATTATCTCGAGCTGGCTCACGTGAGTCTGCGAGAGCAACGCCCCAAAGACATCGTTCAGCTGGCGGAAATGGAGGCAAAAGATCACGAGCGCCGCCGTGCCCGCCGACACCCACAAAAGACTGAGCGTCAGCCCCTTCAGAAAATCGAACAGTTTCTTCGTATAATTGAGAGCAGCAAACATGGGCTCCTCCTGTGGCAATTGGGCGGCAATTACGCGCATTAACCGTCCGTGACTGTGATTGGGCGCACGCAATTTAAGCGCGGGCCACGCCGCAAGGATTCGCCCCCAAGCAATACGGGCCCGCGGCAGGCACAAGGTGATTCGGGCGGCCTTGAGCCTCAGAGCCCATGTGAGGTAAGGGTTTCGCTCCAACTCGCTCCTGGCCAAGGCGCTTGCGCATATGCAGCCTTTGCTGGGGCTCGTCATTGCGGCGGTGAAGGAAGGCAATGAACAAATGGCGGTCTTTATAAAGCTGAGGCCACTTTCGGCAGCCCTTTTGCTTGTATCCTTACAAGCGGGCGCAGTGCTCGCCGGGCCGGTAGTAGTAAGCCAAAAGGCGGCGGCAACGCCGCAAAGCAAGACCGCCCCTCAGTCCCCAAAACCCTTTGTCCCCATGGATCCTCAAGTCGCGATCCAGAGGGCCAATGCCTATTTTAACGCCGCCACGAGCATGATCGGCGACTTTGTCCAAATCAATCCTGATGGCACGCAATCGGCGGGCAAGCTCTATGTCAACCGGCCAGGCAAACTGCGGTTTGAATATGCGCCTCCCGCCACGCTGGAAGTTGTGGCCGACGGCCTTTCTGTTGCCGTGCATGACCGCAAGACCGCGACCAAGGATGTCTATTTTATCAGCCAGACACCGTTGAAATTTTTGCTCAAGGATCAGATCGATCTTAACCGCGACGTTAAAGTCATCGAGGTCAAAAGCGAGCCCGATTCCGTTTCGATTCTCGTCGAGGACAAGGCAGCTTTTGGCGGAACCACGCAAATCAGGCTGATTTTCGATCCTGCCACCTTTGCGCTCAAGCAATGGCAGGTAACTGATCCCCAGGGCTATGAGACCATGGTCTCGCTGTTTAATGTCGATCTTACGAAAAAACCGGACCCGAGGCTGTTCCAGCTCACTCAAGAAAGAATTCCAAACACAAATAATTGACAGCGGGCGCGAGCTGTCTACCGGCTCTTTGGGCCTCTCTAAAACAGAATATATTTCAAAAGGATAGTCTAAGTCGCGGGGATTGCCGGTCGTCTGAAGACGCGCTCGTTGCGCCGGCTGCCGCTTGAAAGCGGGGACAGCAAGTTTATCTTAGGCGGTGTGAGCGATGCAACTGATCAGGCGTATCCCCCCGTTCCGCCTGAATCGTTCTTGCCGGACCCCTCCCGGTAAATGTCTCGCTCCCAGGGCGCCTGGCATCGACCGGGCGCCCTTTCTTTTTTGCGTGCGAAAATTCGTTTGCCGCAAAATTCGCTTCTGCCGCGCTGGCCTATTGCCGCGCTGGCCTATCCTGCAAGGCTTGCGGCGGGCTCCGCCCTCTAATAGACTTTGGGCGGATATCGCATGCGCCTCACCCTAGCCACCTGGAACATCAATTCGGTCCGGCTGCGAATCGGCCTCGTTGCCCGTTTCCTCAAAAACGAAGCGCCGGACGTTCTTTGTCTGCAAGAGACGAAATGCCGCGACAACGAATTTCCGCTAAGCGTGTTTCACAAGCTCGGCTATGGCTACGTCGCGCTCAATGGTCAAAAGGGTTATCATGGAGTGGCGGTCGCTTCGAAAATTCCGCTGGAAGCGATTTCGCGGCGCTCGTTTTGCGGCAATGGCGACGCCCGCCATATTTGCGTGACGCTCGCACCTGCCAGCGATGCGGGGCGCGGGATCGCCTTGCACAATTTTTATGTGCCCGCTGGCGGCGACGAGCCCGATCCGGCCTCGAATCCAAAATTTGCGCATAAGCTAGCGTTTTTGGACGAGATGGCGGCCTGGATGGCCTCCGATGGACTCGCTGCTTTTCCCGCGATCTTAACGGGCGATCTCAACATCGCGCCTTTCGAGACCGATGTCTGGAATCACAAGGCGCTGCTGACCGTTGTCAGCCACACGCCGGTTGAAGTCGAAAAGCTTGGGGGCGTTCGCGCGGCGGGCCCGTGGGTCGATGCGTTGCGCCATTTCGTCCCCATTGAAGAGCGACTCTACACATGGTGGAGTTATCGCGCCCAAGACTGGCGGCGGTCGGATAGAGGGCGCCGGCTTGACCACATTTGGGTCAGCGAATGCCTTAAACCCCATCTCAGAGCCGCGCGCGTCTTGCGCGAGAGCCGCGGCTGGAACCAGCCCTCAGATCATGTGCCGGTCATCGCGGAACTGGAGGTTTAATAAGAGGCGCACGGCAGCAGGTTTGAGGCTTCCCCCGATGGTCAATCGGCCTTGTCCGGCACAACAGCTTCCCGTCGTGGCTGGACGCAGAGAATGCCTTTAATCCTAGGCAGTAGAGATATTGCGGACCCAACTGGTTGTCAGCTTCTTGGCCCATCCTCGCTTCGCGTTGTAATGCTCTTTGCCGTGTCATCGATCATGGTGCGCTGGCGGGAAGCGCGCGGCAGGGCTGCAAGATTTGGCAAAGGCCGCGTAGTATAACGGCCTTGCCTTCGTAACGAGATTTTTCGCCCACGGTTTGGGTGGCGCAAGCCCTGTGCCCGTCAGCTCGAACACGAGACCGCATCTTTTTTATAGAGTGTGCGCCTTTGGCGCGCTTCAGTTGGTCCGGGCTTTATCTTGCGACAAACATAAAGAAGGAGGTATCGACAGGCTTGGAATTACCCATGCTGCCCGGCCCGCCGGTCGTTTGGCAGTTCACCCAGACTGCATTGGTATCACCAGCCCGATCAGC
>JAFMSB010000242.1 GCA_017353815.1 Methylocapsa sp.
GTATATGGCGCCGCCAAAGCGGGCCTTGGCGCTCTGTGTTGACGCGAAGAGCCGGATCCAAGCCCTCGATCGCAGCTTCCGGGACCGGCTCCACGGGAGCTTCCATGTGGGATTCGATGCAGGATCATGCGCGTGAGTGGCGTTCCGCGGTAGCACGGCCAAGCAAAGGATGGTCGCCGCAAGCAAAGCGGTTTGAGAATCATGATTTATAAAGCTGACGCAGGACGGCCACGCCGCATTTTGAGGAGGGGCCGAGGGTTGGTGCCGCAGCTTGATGTCCCCGCCGCATAGAATCGAGAGAACGCGTTCTACATTGCTATGCAGGCAAAACAAGGGCTGCTCTGGCGGCCGCTTCAGAGAAGACCGCATGCGGGGCCAATCAATCTGTACCGGTTATTCCGCACCGAGAGGCGCGCAATCCGGCCCCTCCGGGCCCGCCACCTCGCGCTCATAGCGCGCGGTGCGCGTGCGCAGAGTTACAAGCTCTTCCGCTGCCGTTGGATGCAGCGCCATCGTCGCGTCGAAATCGGCCTTTTTGGCCCCCAATTTTATTGCGATTGCGAGGAGCTGCGCCATCTCGGCGGCATCCTCGCCCAGAATATGCGCCCCAAGCACGCGATCCGTATTCGCGTCGGCAATGATCTTCATGAGCGTCCGCTCCGCTCTCCCCGAAAGCGCCGCCTTCAGCGGCCGGAAGTTTGCGGCGTAGACATCGACGCGATCGCAAGCCGCCCTGGCCTCCTCCTCGGTCGATCCAACGCAACCAAGCTCCGGCGTCGAAAAAACCGCCGTCGGGATTGCCTCGTAATTGACCGCCTCGGGCCTTCCGCCAAAAACCGTATCGGCAAAAGCGTGCCCTTCGCGAATGGCAACGGGCGTCAGCGCCACCCTGTTCGTGACGTCGCCAACCGCATAGATCGAATCGATATTTGTCTGCGAAAACGCATCGACTTTTATCGCGCCCAGGCAGTCCAATTCCACGCCTGCATTCTCAAGACCAAGCCCCTTCGTGTTTGGGCGGCGCCCGGTCGCGATCAAGACCTGATCGGCATCAACCCGTGCGCCTTTGGTCAATGTGACATGATAGCCCGCCGCCGACTTCTCGACATTTGTTGGCAGCACGCCGAAACTGAGTTCGATGCCGCTGCGCAAAAGCGCGTCGCGCACGCCGTTGCGCATATCGCCATCAAACCCGCGCAAGACATTTTCTCCACGCACGGCCATCGCGACGTTCGAGCCCAATCTGGCAAAGACCGAAGCGAACTCAACAGCGATATAGCCGCCGCCGATGATCAGCAGGCGCTTTGGCAGCTCCGGCAGATCGAATACCTCGTTTGAGGTAATCGCAAAGCCGCGTCCGGGAATATCCGGTTCGAGAACCGGCGAGGCTCCGGTGCTGACGAGAACGGTCCGGGCGCTTACCTTGCGGCCCGATGCGCAAAGCCGCACGCTTTGGGGACCATCCAGCTCCGCGCGGCTTTGTTCGACTCTTACTCCGGATTTGATCAGATTGGCGCGATAGACTTCGGATAAGAGCGAAATCTCCTTTTCTTTGGCGGCAACAAGCTTCGGCCAATCGAATGATGGCGGACGGACACTCCAGCCAAACCCAGCCGCATCCTCGAAATCATCCTTGAAGCGGCTCGCGTAGACCATGAGCTTCTTGGGGACGCAGCCGCGGATCACGCAGGTGCCGCCGATGCGAAACTCTTCCGCGATCACAACTCTTGCGCCATGCATGGCGGCAACTCTTGCCGCGCGCACGCCGCCCGATCCCGCGCCGATCACAAAAAGATCGGCATCGAAGTCCGTCATTTCGCTCGCTCCAACGGATAGATTGGCCGGGTCATATTGCGCCAATCATAGCCCGGGCGGCGGCTAACCCATAGGCCGCGCCGCTAGGGTGGCTGCGCCATGCAGACCCGTCTCAGGGCAGACGCATCAGCGGCTGTCCAGCCCGTAGCATGCTGTTCTCCAGGACATTGCCGCAGAGGGAAAAGTTTCCGGGGGCAAAGACGATGATGGTCGAGCCATGTTCGAACCAGCCCATCTCCGCGCCCTTCCGGCAGGAAGCGCTGCAAGGAATCACATGCGGCCCCTCGTAGCGAAGGGTCAGCGGCACGTCGAGAAAATGGAACCGGATGCTCGCAACTAGGATCGCAGCCACAGGAACGAGCGTGACGGCGTGTCCGGCCCCGGAAAGACGTGTCTCGATGATGGCACGCTCATTTTTGCAAAAGAGCTTTTCAATCCGCGAGAGCGCAATTGGGTTGACGTTCCACACATCGCCCGGAATGTAAGTCACCCGTTCCACACGGCAATCGTAAGGGGCATGGAAGCGATGATACATGCTGGAAGTCAAGCGAAGCGTTACGTATTTGCCGTTGCGGTAGCGGCAGGCGAGTTCTCCGCAGCCAAACAGCTCTTCGAGCGTATACCCGGAGCCTTTTATCTGCAGGAGTCCTACCCCATCGATCCTGCCATTGGCGCCGACGATTGCATCGCAGGGGCTGACTAGCACCGCCGGGTCCGGATCCGCGGGGCGGGCTCCTTCCTTGAGCTCCCTTATGAAGCAATCATGCAAGCTCTTAAAATTTTGCTTTTTCGCTTCGCTGAGATCGAGGTCCGAAAAAAGCTGCCATACTCCGATTGAAAGATCGCGGACCAGCGGCTGCTCGATTTTGCTGAACCATCCCATAAACCGGGTCGCAAGGCGCCGCGGGATAAGGTTCGTCAGGACAAAATTTATGTCTTCTTGCTGTGACAGGCGCGTGAGAAGTGAGCGAAATGTCATGAATCGGTAATGGTCCCCCGGTAAGCCCAACGCCAATGACATCCTACTTTGTTGTTCTTGGCGCCGCCGCCGGCACTGCTGCGGCCACTGCGCTCCTTGCGAAACTCAGACCGCGCCTCATGCTGTCGAAGGCCAAGCATCCATCCTTGGCCGGACATGCACGGATTGCCAAGCGGATCGCCCGGCTCATACCCTTTTACGATTTTGGCGAAGAGCGGTTTTTTAGCTCCGACAATCCGCCCGAAAAGATTGCCGCACGAAGGCGCGCAGGATTTGAAAAGCTCGTTTCCCTTTACGGGGAGCGCTTTTCGAAGACACGCGCGCTCACCGGTGAGGCGAAGGAAAGCATCTCCGACCTTCAGTTTACCACAGCTTATCGCGTGCCGTTCCAGTATAGCCGTCTCGTGCGGGAACACCTTAGCACGGGCGCATTTGTGCAATCGGCTGCCGGCGTGTTTCTCACCGATCTCGATGGGAACCAGTTCTATGATCTCACTGGCTCTTACGGGGTTAATGTCTTCGGCTACGATTTTTACAAGGAATGTATTGAAGACGGAAGCCGCAGGGTGCGGGATCTCGGCCCTGTCCTTGGCGCCTGCCATCCGGTCATAGCCTACAACGTCCAAAGGATAAGGGAAATTTCCCGTCTCGACGAAGTCTCGTTCCATATGTCGGGGACGGAGGCCGTAATGCAGGCAGTGCGGCTTGCGCGTTATCACACCGGCCGCACGCATCTGGTGCGTTTTTGCGGCGCCTATCATGGCTGGTGGGACGATGTGCAGCCGGGAGCCGGAAATCCCGCGCCGGTCCACGAAACCTACACCCTGAGAGATGTTTCGGAGCATTCGCTCAGCGTACTGCGAACGCGGCGCGACATCGCCTGCGTGCTCGTCAATCCTTTGCAGGCATTGCATCCCAATAGGCCGGCACCTTCGGATTCTTCGCTTGTTGACAGTTCGCGGCATGCGCGTTTCGATAAAGAGGCCTACGGCGATTGGCTGAAGCGGCTGCGCGCGGTCTGCACGGAGCGCAATATTGTCCTTATCTTTGACGAAGTTTTTACCGGCTTTCGCCTCGCCGTCGGCGGCGCACAGGAATATTTTGGAGTGCGCGCCGATCTTGTCACCTATGGCAAGACCCTTGGCGGCGGGCTGCCGGCCGGAGTTTTGTGCGGCCGCAAGCATCTGATGAAGCGCTTCCGGCATGACCGTCCGGCCGATATTTGTTTTGCCCGCGGGACGTTCAACT
>JAFMSB010000024.1 GCA_017353815.1 Methylocapsa sp.
CTGACCGCATTTCTGCTACCCCGCTACCGGCCCGATGGAAGCATCAACGGGCTGCGCTTTCAGCGCCTCAAAGACAAGCTCGGCAACCGCTCGAACGCGTCGGGGGAAGTTGAGTTTCACGAGGCTTACGCCGAGCGCCTGGGGGACGAGGGCGCGGGTGTCCGCACCATTCTGGCCATGGTGCAATGGACAAGGCTCGATTGCGCCGTCGCGAGCGCGGGGCAGATGCGTTTTGGCCTTGCCCAGGCCATGCATCATGCGCGCCATCGCTCCGTATTTGGCCGGCTCCTTTGCGATCAGCCCGCGATGCAAGCTGTGCTTGCCGATCTTGCGCTTGAGTGCGAGGCCAACACGGCGCTGGTCTTTCGCCTCGCGCGCGCCTATGAGCGCGCCGTCCAGGATGCGCAGGAAGCCGCCTATGCGCGGCTGATGACGCCCGCCGTCAAATTTCTGGTGACGAAACTCGCGCCTTCCATCATTTACGAGAGTCTCGAATGCCTGGGCGGCAATGGCTATGTCGAGGATTTGCCAATGGCGAGGCTCTATCGCGAGGCCCCGCTGAACGCAATCTGGGAAGGCTCCGGCAATGTCGTAGCGCTCGATATCCTGCGCGTCCTCGGCCGTAAAAATGAGGAGGCCCATGTGGTGCTCGGCAGCCTTGCCGAGGTTTGCGGCAGCCTTGGTAAACCCGCGGCCTTAGAGCTTGGGGAGCTATTTGCTTCGAGCGGGCGCGAATGCCAGGCGCGGATTATCGCAGAAAAGCTTGCCCGCCTCGGAGCGCTTGCCGCAGTCCTCGAAGCAAATGGTACTCTTGCGGAAGCCTATGCGGCAACGCGCCTTAAAGGTGCGCCCCATGCCACATTTGGGGCCTGCGATCTCGGCTCCGCGCAGAGCCTCCTGATCTCCCGCATCCTTCTTCCCGCTGGGGCCGGCTAAAAGCCGCGAGCATCGGGACCCTTTGCGTTTGCATTGCAAATGCATGCGGTTCGCGCCGCAAATCCGCGCAGTGCCGCTTGCTGCCGCTTGCGTGGCTTCTGGCTCCATAAAAGGTGTTGCAAAACTGCATAATTGAAGAAAGGCGAATTTTTGGCAGTATATTGTCAGGTCCCGGTCATGTAGGGACAACGCGGCTGTTAATATTCAGCCGTCAACTTCAGGGGGAACAAATGAGAAATGCTATACTTCATATGTTTTTACTATTCTGGCGGGAATCACAGTAGAGGCGGCGCAAGCTACGGACACCTCGGGTACAATTGCCTCGACACTGACCATCAATTCCAAACAGCCGGCTCGTTGGCGACGTGACCTGCGCCACAGTGGGGCAACCTTGCATCCTGTTTGGAACTGGCGGCATAACGCTTAGCCTTAATGGTCACACCATGACGGGAAATGGCCGCCAGACGTCATGCACCTATAACCCCGGCGAAGAAGCAATAAACTCGACGGGCGCAAACGGCATATTCCATTGCTGGGCCAGGAATTATCCGCAAATTTAATGAAATTGCCATCGTGCTCGGCGGCAATAAGTCAAAAGTCGAGGACGTTGCCATATTGAGCAGCTGTGCCGAGGCTATCCGCGTTCTGGGAAGCCAAAATCAGATCACGGAAAATTCCGTGGACCTGGCTTCCTTGGGGTCTCCTGGCGCTTATGCGGGGATCTTTATCTCGGGTGCTGCCACCAGCGCTGGATGCAATCTCGTCGCAAAAAACGAGGTCAACGGATCAGCCTATGGGATTTTCGTCGGAGAACCTTGGCGGCCTTCCAATAATAATGTGATCGCGCTGAACAACGCGTCAGTAAACAATTATGCGGGAATAGCGATTTTGCAGGGCTCGAGCGGAAATAAGGCAATCGCGAACCAGGCGCTGGGAAATGCGAGCCCGAGCTTCGCATTTGACATCGTTGATGTGAATGCCGCTGGTACGAACATCCTTAAGGATAATTTCTGCGAAACGTCATCCGTTGGCCCCCTCATTCCTGGCACAAACATTTGCGGCCAGCCGGACATCGTCGGCCATCAGCCTCCGTCCGAAGAAGAAGAATAAGCGGGAACGCGGTCAGCGGCCCGCTAATGGCGTGCTCGCGCGCCGGTGCCCGCCTGGGCCGGCCGCGAGCGCTCAATCAAGGGCGCGGAGGCTCTTGGCGAAACGCCGCGCATTGGCGGCATAATGCTCCGCGCTCTCGCGCAGGCAGCGGGCCGAGTCCTCATGGAGCATGCGCACGAGCCGCGCGGGGCATCCCACGAGCAAGCTGTTGTCGGGAAATTCCTTCCCTTCGGTCACGAGAGCGCCCGCGCCAACGATGCAGTTGCGGCCGATTTTGGCGCCGTTGAGCATTATCGCGCCCATGCCAATGAGACTGTTCGCTCCGATCGTGCAGCCATGCACGATCGCATGATGGCCGATCGTGCAATCCGGGCCAATCTCCAGCGGGAAGCCGAGGTCGGTATGAAGGAGCGATCCATCCTGCACATTGGATCGCGCACCCACGAAAATCTCCTCGTTGTCGCCGCGGAGCACCGCGCCAAACCAGATCGAGGCTTCCGACTCAATGCGGACTTTCCCAATTACTTGGGCAGTGGGCGCAACAAAGTAGCACCCATCGCTTGGAAGAATTGGGCAGACGCCATCGAGCGCATAAAAAGGCACGGTCACCTGGCTCCTTTGGCACCATCTCGCAGCTTAACGGCCAAGGCACAAAAATTCTTACCCTTCTCAACCACATGCGCATCGGCAAAACCAGCAGCGCCGAGCAATTCTGGTAATCCCTTGTTCGCCTGCCCGGAGTAAGGCGTAAACCCCAAGGCAACTTTTCCGCCGGGCTTGAGGACACGCCGCATTTCCCGCAGCCCGGCGAGGGCATCCGGCCAAACTTGCATGGAATTTATCGCAAGCGCCTTGTCGAAGCTGTTGTTGGCAAACGCAAGGCTGGCAGCAGAACCGCGCCGCAGCTCGACGTGGCCCGAGGCAATTGCCTTTTTGTTCCGGCGCGCGGCCTGGGCAAGCATATCTTCGGAAATGTCGACACCGAATATATAGCCGCCTTTCGCCAGTCCTGTGAGAAGCTCGATGCAAACGCCCGGCCCGAAACCTGCCTCCAGCACCTTGTCATTGGGTTGAACATCGAGCAGGCACAAGACCCATTCCGCGCAGGCGCGATTTGTGCGCGCCATGATAAGCCCGCCCAGGCGCCCAAGAAAGCCTTGGGGACGGCCAAAGAGGCGCATCAAAATGTCACTTCCGGCAGACATACAGCCTCCCGCGCGGCGTGCTTTTGTGGTGCCCCCGTATGGCGCCCGCGATTATGGCCCAAATCCGATAATTAGATATCTTGGAGGTCGACGTCGAGGATTGCCATCTGCAAAGTAAAACTTTTCGCTTTGGGATCGTCGGCCGAGATGACTCCAATGAATTCTTCGCCGCTCATCAACTCCACCGAGTCTGTTTTCCTGCCGCGCGGCACAATCTTCAATTTGTCCGTCTCGAAAAGCCGCCGCAGATAGTCTTGGAGAAACGGCCGCTCAACGGGGACCG
This sequence comes from Methylocapsa sp., assembly GCA_017353815.1. GTDB lineage: Bacteria > Pseudomonadota > Alphaproteobacteria > Rhizobiales > Beijerinckiaceae > Methylocapsa. The sequence goes on from JAFMSB010000024.1 coordinate 3,535, forward strand.
GCATGGCAAAGGAAAACGACCTGTCGCCCTCTTCATCGTCGAGCGTGATCGTGCCGAGGCAGCGCTCGCCGAGATGCGCATCGGCCGCGTCCGGATTGCGCTTGCCGGGCACAACCTTGATCCCTCGATTACCAAGAGACTTGCGCAGGAACTCTTGCAGTTTCTGCAACTCTGCCTTGTCCACGATCTGCTCCAAAGGGCCTTATACCCGCCACAGCCCAAATCTACTCGCTGGCTGAATCAGGAGCAAGAAGCTGATCCATGACGCGTGAGGGCTCGGCACAGCCGGCATCGCCGATGATCCGGGCCGGCACGCCCGCCACCGTCTTATTGTCGGGAACCGGATGCAAAACGACAGAACCGGCGGCAATCTTCGAGCAGCGGCCAATCTCGATATTGCCGAGAATCTTCGACCCGGCGCCAATAAGTACGCCAGATCTGATTTTCGGATGGCGGTCGCCGCGTTCCTTGCCAGTACCCCCCAAGGTCACATCCTGCAGGATCGAGACATTATCGCCAATGACCGCGGTCGCGCCCACAACGAGGCCGGTCGCGTGGTCGAGGAAAATGCCGTTCCCGATTTTCGCCGCCGGGTGAATGTCGGTCTGGAACACTTCCGAAGACAGACTCTGGAGAAAGAGCGCAAAATCCTGCCGCCCGCTATTCCACAGCGCATAGGCGAGACGGTGCGTTTCGATTGCGTGAAAGCCTTTGAAATATAAGAGGGGCTCGATGAACCGCGTGCAGGCGGGATCGCGATCGACGACCGCCGCGATATCTGCCCGGAAGCTCGCGGCGATCGAGGTGTCGGCGGTAGCCACCTCGAGATAGGTCTGCTCGATGAGATCGGCCGGCAGCCGGCCCCGCCCAAGCCTTGCGGCCAGACGGTGGATGACCGCGGCGTCGAGAGTGTCGTGGTTGAGCACTGCCGGGAAGATGAAACCGGCGATGTCGGGCTCCCTACGCAGGATTTCTTCCGCTTCAGCGCGAATACGCGCAAACATGGGATCGGCGCGGTCAAGCGCGACGATTTTTGCCCTCGCTTCGGTCGAAGCCATACAACTTCTCCGCCTTTACTGGCTCCGCGCGGAATTCCGTCCCTCCCTCGGGCGGCACCTGGCGCGCAAGCGAATGCCGCCGCAGAATATAATCGGCACGCCCGATGCCGATTAGGGGTTCTGGGTGAGAAAATCCAATACGCTAGCTTTATAGATTTTATCGCCTACCGTTTGATTGTGATCCCGGCCAGGCACATCGATTACTCGCGCGTTCCTAAATATTGCGGCAAGAACATGCGGATCGCCCCCCATGTCGTCTTTGGTGCCCATCACGAGCAACACAGGCAGATCGATTGCGCGGATTTCTGCGCAGGTGAGCTCCTGGCGCGCGCCCCGGACGCATGCCGCAAGCGCCTTCAGATCGCTCTTGGTTGCCTGCGCGAAGCTCCGGAAGGCCCGCTCCCTGGGGTCGCTGAGAGAGTCGAGCGAGGGCGCCTCCATTGCCCGGGCGACGCGAAGAGGCAGCCCCGGCCGCTCGATGAGATGATCGCCAAGGCCGCCAAGGACCAATTTCCGGACACGGTGCGGGTGGGCCTTGGAGAGAAAAACCGCGATCCGGGCACCCAGCGAATAACCCATGACATCTGCGGCAGGAATAGCGAGAGCATCGAGAAGCGCACGCGCGTCATCCGCCATAAAGGGCAGAGAATAGGCTGGAGGATCGTAGAATTTCTCGCTCCGGCCATGCCCCCGGTTGTCGAAGGCAATGACTCGCCGCCCCGAACCGGTCAGCGTTTTCACCCATTGCGGAAAGACCCAGTTCACGGCATGAGTCGAGGCAAAGCCGTGAATGAGGAGCACCGGGTTTCCCGTGCAGGGGCCTGCCGGATTCTCGTCAATAAAGGCGAGGCGGACGCCCGCCTCTAGAAATTCCATCATGCTCTGCCCCGCGCGGACAGCATCGCAATCGGCTGCTTGGCAACGGCCAGGCTTAACTCGCTATATCCGGGCACGGCCGCAGGCCCATTTTCTGAAAACTGCGGCGCGATCCAGCTGTGGAGAATCCCGGAAAGCTGCGTTATATTTTTGGCGATGACCCCGCTCAGAGTCGTGTCGACGAGATGAACCGTTTTGAACGCCGCCCCATTGCCTCGGACGAAGCCGAGGTCGAATATCTCAATGGCGAGTTTCGCGTCTTGCGGCCCGGGGCTTTCGTGCGCTGCGCGGTCACCGGCGCACCCATCAAACTAGAAGATCTGCGCTATTGGAATGTCGATCTGCAAGAGCCTTATGCGAGCCCCCGGGCCAAGCTCCAGAGGCTTGGAATAAAAATGTCTTCCCCGGGAGGGTGATCGACTGCTCGTTTAGGCCCGCGCCGACAACGCGCTCTTTGCTTTTTCAGCGATCGCACAAAAGGCCTGCGGCTCGCGGATTGCGAGCTCGGCCAAGATTTTGCGATCAAATGCGATCCCGGCCTTGGCAAGCCCGCCGATGAATCGCGAATAAGTGAGTCCCTGTTCGCGTGCGGCCGCATTGAGGCGCACTATCCACAACGCACGGAAATCCCGCTTTTTGTTTCGCCTATCGCGCGTGGCATACTGCATTGAGCGGTCGACCGCGCCTTTCGCGGCGCGAATCGTGTTCTTGCGGCGGCCATAAAAGCCCTTTGCCGCCTTGAGAATCTTCTTATGCTTGGCATGCGAGGTAACGCCGCGTTTAACGCGAGTCATTTTTTATAGCTCCCGGAAAATCAATGATTCTCTCACCAAAAATCGATCGCTCATCCGTTGGGCAAAAAATATTTTATGATGTTGTCGCCATCGCTTTTGAACATCACCGAAGTCCCGCGCAGATTCCTTATTTGCTTGTTGGTCCGTTTGATCATCCCGTGGCGCTTGCCCCGCTGCGCGTAAAGCACTTTGCCCGTTGCGGTCACCTTAAACCGCTTCTTAGCGCCCGATTTGGTTTTCAATTTGGGCATTGGACCTTTCTCCGCGGGGCGCCAAACGCCCAACATTGCGCAATCTGCTTTTCGCCGCTTTGCCCGTCCGGCGGGAGAGCATCCTCGCTGTGGAAAAACCGCCGGGCAGCCAACAGCCGTGCGGCTCGAAGTCGCGCTTATAAGCAAAACCATATAAAAAGCAAGGTTGCACTGTCAGCGGGGCAGAGCGTTTCTGGGGGACGATAACATGACACATATTAAGCCGCCTATGCTATTCGCCTTGGCTTTCGTATGTGGCTTGGGCGGTGGTTCCGCGCTGGCTGCAGACACGGCCGGGTTTAACGGGCAAGTCATCAACGGCGATGGGATAAGTAACCCTGGCGACACATTCGTCTTCCAGGGAGTCGCGGTGCCAAGCTGCCCAGCCGCGGCGACTTCACGCGCTAACCCTTACAAGGAATGAGGGAAAGAAGCGGATCAGCGGCGGGGCGGCGTTCTGTGCGGCCAGAAAGCCAGCAGCCGCAGCCCGCCGCGCTAAGGCCTGTGACTCCGCCGCCATCTCGATGATGGCGCTGGCATCGTCGCACAACCATAAAGATATCGCTGTCTGGATGATCGGCTCCCGGCCAATCGTCACGCGCACTTAGAAAGCCGGACGGTGCGCTTTGCAGTGGATTTGGTCCGGTTATTTGCCGGATGGGCATCGCCGATTGCCCCGGCAAGCCTCAACAAGGCATGGGCACGGCGCCGGGCTGCGCCGGCGGTTGGCGCAGTCTCAAGAAATTCCTTGGCGGCAGCATTGCACTCAACGGTCATGCAATCGGCCAAGAGCAAGCGAATAATCGCCACGAATTCCTTTTCCGCAGGAGTGAGGCCCTCGGCCACATCATCCTGGCTCGGCAGAGCGTGCTGAACAAGAGCTTCCGCTTGCATGGTGGAACAACCCAAGTTGCATTTATCCGTTTGCGTATCGCCGATGGTTCAGCTCCGGCCGCTTCTGCGCATGGCAGCCGCCCAAACGCTGGTATGACCTTCGAGGCAGCTATCAGATCCAACGCTATAGGAATTCCGGCAATTGTCCTTAAGAGATTAAAATGAATGATTAAAATTTAAGTTAAGAAGCGCAAAAAACGCCCTTCTGGCGGTTTCAGCCGCAAATAGCATCTAGCAAACCTTTGTTGCCCGGAAAGGTTCCGTTAAACATGGCCGTGATCCCGCCATTGTGATTGGAGAAGTAAAATCGGGTTACGGCTCCTCTTCATCTTTATCTTCGGCCCGGAACGTTGCCTCCTGAGTCTCCCCCGGCCCCATGTTCGACATGGCCGCCGAATTTGAACCGCATTGCCGACAAAAGCTTGTCGGCGAAATCATGATCCTGACGCGAGCGGAAGCGCGCGAAGAGGGACGCGGCAAGGACATTGGCCGGAACGGCCTCCTCGACCGCCGCCTCAATCGTCCAGCGGCCTTCGCCCGAATCTTCGACCTCACCGGAGAAGGCCGCAAGCGCTGGATCCTCGGCAAGCGCCATGGCGGTGAGGTCGAGCAGCCAGGAAGAGATGACACTGCCGCGCCGCCAAACCTCTGCGATGCCGGCAAGATCAAGATCAAACCGCTCGTCCTCCGGCAGGCGGGCTCCGGATTTGCCAAGGAGGATGCCAAAGCCCTCGGCATAGGCCTGCATCAGGCCATATTCGATCCCATTGTGGACCATCTTCACGAAATGGCCCGCGCCGGCAGGTCCCGCATGGAGATAGCCATATTCCGCGCGCGGATCGTGCCGCTCTCTCCCGGGCGTTCGAGCAATGCTGCCAAGCCCCGGCGCGAGCGACCGAAAAATTGGGTCGAGGTGATCAACAGCCTGCTTTGGCCCGCCAATCATCAGACAGTAGCCGCGAGCGAGTCCCCAGACACCGCCGGATGTCCCAACGTCGATGTAAGAGATCTCTTTGGCTTGAAGAGTCTTCGCGCGCCTCATGTCGTCTTTGTAAAATGAATTGCCGCCGTCGATGAGAATGTCTCCTTTGCTAAGCAAGGCGCCGGCCGATTGAACCATGGCCTCGGTGACCGCGCCGGCAGGCAGCATGAGCCATATCGCGCGCGGGGCATCGAGTTTCTTGACAAGATCCGCAATATCTTGAGCTGGCATCAGCCCTTCCTTGGCGAGTTCTTCGACCGGTTTTGGGGTTCTGTTATAAACGACACATTCGTGGCCGGCGCGGTGGAGCCGCCGCGCGATATTGGCCCCCATCCGGCCAAGTCCGATAATGCCGAGCTGCATGGAGTACCTCGCTCTCTGTTTGGCTTCGTACCCTAAAAATAGCGATATATTATAGTCGCTGCCTTAAGTCCTCAGCTGCGTTCGGGGAAAGGGATTGAGGATGCGCGGGCTTCAATTGCACATAAATATCCGCCGTTCTTACTTTGGCAAAGGCGAAACCTGGTTGCACCGTTGTAAGGTTTTGAGCGGGAACCGGACAGAAATGTTTCACGTGAAACATTTTTTGAATAATTCTAAACAGCACTGGCCGGAATTGCCGGTCCGCCTTCTGCCCTCGAGTCAATCGATCAAGCAGTTCATATTCCGCTATTGCGCGCGTCTTTGCCCGCCAGCTCCAGCGGCACAATGGGCGGTTGCGGCCCTCTCTGCCTTTCTTGCGGCAACCCAGGGCCCGGCAGCAATAGCGTCGCCCGCAACCATACCCGCGCCCGTCCCCGGGGCATTGCCTTGGCCGCTTGCCCTGCCCTTTGCTGGCATGCTTCTGTCAATCGCGCTCGGACCTCTCGTGGTCAAAGAATGGTGGCATATTCACTATGAGAAGGCAGCGGCCTTTTGGGCCGGGCTGACGTTGATCGCGCTTAGCGTTGTTGCGGGTCCTTCCGCCGCAGCCGCGGGGATCGCGCATTCGATCTTGCTCGATTACCTGCCCTTCATCTTGATGCTTTTTTCGATGTATACCGCCGCCGGAGGCATCTGTGTCAAAGGCAGACCCAAAGGCACGCCGCTCGCAAATACGGCAATTCTCGCATTCGGCACAATCATCGCAAGCGTCATTGGGACAACGGGCGCCTCGATGATCCTGATCCGGCCGCTGCTTCGTGCGAACAGCGCGCGAATGCACAAAGCCCATGCGGTGGTCTTCTTTATTTTTCTAGTCTCGAATATTGGCGGGGTGCTAACGCCGCTTGGCGATCCGCCGCAGTTTCTTGGGTTTCTGCAGGGGATTGATTTCTTCTGGACCGCCCGCAATCTCTGGAAGCCGATGCTCTTTTCAGCGGGCTTTTTGCTCGGTCTCTTTTTTCTTAGCGATTCTTATCTTTATTTGCGGGAGGCAAGCCGCAAGCCGGCCGCGGCAGCTTCCCGCAATCTCCACGTCGAAGGGGTTTTCAATATTGCTCTCATTGGCATTGCCGTGGCAGTGGTTGCGGGAAGCGGTTTCTGGCATCCTGGAATAGGTTTCGAGGTGCTCGGAACCAGGATCGAGCTCCAGAACATGATGCGCGAGCTCGTTTTGCTCTTGATCGGACTCACGTCTCTTTGGCTTACAAAGCCGCAGATTCGCGCGGCGAATGCGTTTGACTGGGAGCCAATAAAAGAAGTTGCCTATCTTTTTGCCGGTATTTTCATTTGCATCGTTCCGGTGGCGGCGATGCTAAAAGCTGGTGCGAGCGGCCCTTTTGCACCAATCCTTGGCCTATTGACAGGGACCGATGGGACACCCCGCGTTTCGGCCTATTTTTGGGCAACGGGACTGCTCTCGTCCTTTCTCGACAATGCGCCGACTTACCTCGTCTTTTTCAAGCTTGCGGGCGGCGACCCGGTGGTGCTCACGGGGCCGCTCGCCAAGACATTGGCAGCGATATCGCTTGGCGCCGTGTTCATGGGTGCCAACACCTATGTCGGCAATGCGCCCAATTTCATGGTTTATGCGATCGCACGGCGCGCGGGGGCCAAAGTGCCGGGCTTCTTTCTATACATGCTTTGGACGGCGGCGATTCTGCTCCCGCTCTTTGTCGCCATCGATTGGTTGTTCTTAAGTTAAGGGAGATGCTCGCCGGGATTTGCCCTGGGCTTTGCGATCGATTATGGGAAAGGGCGTTTGCATAAGGCTTCGTTCCGTGCCCGCAAGCCCTCGCCTCGTGACCCCCGAAAAGCGCGACGAAGACGCGGAGACATCCCTTCGTCCTCTGACGCTTTCGGATTTCACTGGCCAGGAGGCATTGCGCAGCAATCTCAAGATCTTCATCGAGGCGGCACGGGCGCGGCGCGACGCGCTTGATCACGTTCTTTTCGTCGGGCCTCCGGGACTTGGCAAGACCACGCTTGCCCAGATTGTTGCCCGCGAGCTTGGCGTTGCCTTCCACGCGACTTCGGGGCCAATCGTCGTCAAGGCGGGTGATCTTGCCGCCCAGCTGACCGGGCTCGAAGAGCGCGATGTGCTCTTCATCGATGAAATTCACCGCCTCAACCCGGCGGTCGAGGAAATCCTCTACCCTGCAATGGAGGATTTTGCGCTCGATCTTATGATTGGCGAAGGGCCGGGCGCGCGCTCCGTCAAGCTGCCATTAAAGCCCTTCACCTTGATCGGCGCAACGACGCGCGCGGGCCTCTTGACCACCCCGCTGCGCGACCGTTTCGGCATTCCGCTGCGACTCGACTTTTACACGGTCGAGGAGCTTGAGAAGATCTTGCGGCGCAACGCGCGCGTGCTCGGCATCGGAATATCGGGCGACGGCGCAAATGAGATTGCGCGCCGTGCCCGCGGCACGCCGCGAATCGCGGGACGGCTTTTGCGGCGGGTTAGGGATTTCGCAATCGTCGGCAATCAGAAAGAAATAGGCCGGGAGACCGCCGACAATGCGCTGCGTCTCCTCGATGTGGACACGATAGGGCTTGATACGATGGACCGGCGCTATCTCGGCACGATCGCCCTTTCCTATGGCGGCGGCCCGGCCGGCATCGAGACGATCGCTGCCGCGCTTTCCGAGCCACGCGATGCGATCGAGGATATTATCGAGCCTTTTCTGATTCAGCGCGGCTTTGTCCAGCGCACGCCGCGCGGGCGCGTTTTGACTTCACACGCTTTTAAACACCTGGGCCTCAGGGAACCCGCGCG
>JAFMSB010000025.1 GCA_017353815.1 Methylocapsa sp.
CCGACTGGCTAAAGGTCAAAATCACGGCTGCGCCCGGCTCGACCTTCATCGACCGGATGATCGCTTTGGTCGAAGGAGCCGAGCGTCAGAAGACGCCGAACGAACTTGCACTCTCCATCCTGCTTTCCGGCCTCACAATTATCTTTCTGATTGTCTGCGTGACGCTGTGGCCGCTCGCCGCTTATTCGAGCACAATGCTTTCGATCACCGTGCTGATCGCGCTGCTTGTCTGCCTCATTCCGACGACGATTGGCGGACTGCTGTCGGCGATCGGCATAGCGGGCATGGACCGGCTGATCCGGTTCAACGTCATCGCCACCTCGGGCCGCGCGGTCGAGGCGGCGGGCGACGTCGATACCCTTTTGCTCGACAAGACAGGCACCATCACTTTCGGCAATCGCATGGCGGATGAATTTATCCCTGTCGCCGGCGTTGCCGAACAGGAGCTCGCCGAAGCGGCATTGCTCGCCTCGATTGCCGATGGGACTCCCGAAGGCCGGTCGATTGTCGCTCTGGCCAAGAGCCGGTACGCCCTAAAGGCGCCGGACTTCCCTGCGGAGGCGAAGGTTGTGCCATTTTCGGCCTACACTAGGGTTTCGGGAGTGGATTTACCCCAGCGGTCACTCCGCAAGGGCGCGGTTGATGCGATTCTGGCACAGACGGAATTTGCGCCGGAGGAGCCGTCTGCGTCTCAGGGATTTTCAGGAAGAGAAAAATCAGCGGCGGCGGGTGCCGAAGGTGCCATCCTGGAGCGGTCGAAGCTGACCAGAGCTCATTTCCCGCCGGAATTCACGCGGGCAGTCGAACAAATTTCGCGCACCGGCGGCACGCCGCTTGCCGTGTCGGAAAACGGGCGGCTCCTTGGGGTCATTCATCTCAAGGATATCATTAAGCCGGATATCAAGACGCGAGCCGCTGCGCTGCGCGCCATGGGCATCAAAACCGTGATGGTGACGGGCGATAACCCGATCACCGCCGCGGCAATCGCCTCGGAAGCCGGCGTGGATGATTTTATTGCCCAGGCGACACCCGAGGATAAGCTCAACTATATCCGCAAGGAGCAGCAAGGCGCCCGCCTCATCGCTATGTGCGGCGATGGCACAAATGACGCTCCCGCTCTCGCCCAGGCCGATGTTGGCGTTGCCATGCAATCGGGCACGCAAGCCGCGCGCGAAGCAGGCAATATGGTCGATCTCGATTCCGATCCCACGAAGCTTATCGAAATCGTGGCGATCGGCAAGCAATTGCTCATGACCCGCGGCGCGCTCACAACCTTCTCGATCGCCAATGACGTCGCCAAATATTTTGCCATTATTCCAGCTCTCTTTATGGTGACTTATCCCGAGCTCGGCGCGCTCAATGTGATGAAATTGGCATCGCCGCAATCGGCAATCTTGTCGGCGGTCATCTTCAACGCCCTGATCATCGTCGCCTTGATTCCCCTAGCCCTGAAAGGGGTTGCCTACCGCCCAATCGGCGCTGCCGCGCTGCTGCGCCGCAACCTTTTGATTTATGGACTGGGTGGCATTGTCGCGCCATTCATTGGCATCAAACTCATCGACCTTGCCGTCTCGGCCCTTCATCTCGCTTAAGGAGCCTTCTCATGCTTGCGCAATTGCGGCCCGCGCTTGTGATGATTGTTCTGTTTAGTGCATTGACGGGCATCGCCTACCCGCTTGCGATCACAGGGATTGCCCAACTTACATTTCCGGGACAAGCCTATGGCAGCCTCATCGAGCGCGGCGGCAAGATCGCCGGCTCAGCGCTGATCGGCCAAAACTTCAGCTCGGACCGCTACTTCCATGGCCGACCCTCCGCAACAACCACGCCCGATCCGGCCGATCCCTCAAAGACCGTCGACGCCCCTTACAATGCCGCGAATTCCTCTGGTTCCAATCTTGGGCCGACGTCGAAAAAGCTTGTCGACCGGATAGGCTCTGCCATCGCGGCGGGGATCGAGGCGGGATACACGGATCCGTTCCTGGCCGACGCGGTGACCGCCTCGGCTTCCGGCCTCGATCCGCACATATCGCCCGGGTTCGCGGTCGCGCAGGCCGAGACGGTAGCAAAGGCGCGCAACCTCCCCTTGAGCAAAGTGCAGGCGCTCATCGAGGCGCATATTGAGCCGCGCTCGGCCGGATTATTTGGCGAGCCGCGGGTCAATGTTCTGCTGCTTAATCTGGCGCTGGACGATGTTCGCTAGTATGTTTAACCTAGTGCAACAGCACCCGATGAAGCTGCATGCCGAAATCCGAAAGGGAACTCGACCGCCGCCCTGACCCCGACTCCCTGCTCGCGCTTGCCGGCCAGGAGGTGCGCGGGAAGCTCTGCCTCTTCCTTGGCGCCGCCCCCGGAGTCGGGAAAACTTATGCCATGCTTGCCAAAGCGCGCACGCTCAAAGCCGAGGGCGTCGAGTGCGTCATTGGCCTGGCGGAAACGCATGGGCGCCAAGAGACCGAGATCTTGGCGGAGGGGCTTGAAATTCTGCCGCGGCGGAAGATTGAGTATCACGGCAGAACAATCGAGGAATTCGACCTCGACGCGGCTCTCCTGCGCAGGCCCAAGCTCATCATTGTCGATGAGCTTGCCCATACCAATGCTCCCGGCAGCCGGCATCCGAAGCGCTGGCACGATGTCGAGGAGCTTCTCGATGCCGGAATCAACGTCTGGAGCGCGCTCAATATCCAGCATCTCGAGAGCCTTGCGGACGTCGTCTCTCGCATCACCGGCGTTACCGTGCGCGAGACCGTGCCCGACCGCGTGTTGCGCGACGCAACCGACGTCATCCTCGTCGATATAACGCCCGATGATCTCATCCAGAGGCTGAAGGAAGGAAAGGTCTACGTCCCCGAGACGGCTAAGCGCGCAACGCAGAATTTCTTTACCCCGCGCAATCTCACCGCTTTGCGCGAGCTTGCCCTGCGGCGCACTGCCGAGCGCGTCGACGACCAGATGGTCGATTTTTTGCGCCGCGGGGCGATTGAAGGGCCATGGGCGACAGCGGAGCGGCTGCTGGTTTGCGTCGGCCGCACGACATCCTCCGAGAGCGTCGTCAGGGCTGCGGCGCGCATGGCGAGCGGCCTCAACGCGTCCTGGGTCGCGCTCTATATTGAACGCTCTGGGCAAGAAGAGCAGAGCGGCGAGGCCAAAAAGCGGGTCGATAACGCTTTGCGCTTGGCGGAGCGGCTCGGGGCCAAGCTCGAGCGTCTGACGGGAGACGATCTTGCAGGCGAAGTGCTGCGGTTCGCGCGCGAGGAAAACATCACGCAGATTGTGGTTGGCCGCTCGCGCTCCGGCTTGCTCGCGCGCCTCCTTCGCCGCTCACTGACCGACGAGATCGTGCGCCGGTCGACGGATATCGCCGTCCATGTTGTTATCCCGGAACAGCCGCGGCACGAAAGGGAGCGGCGCCGGTTGAGGCTCGCCCCGCCGCCTGGCCTCTGGACCGGCATTGCCGGAGCGGCTGTCCTGGTCGCGCTCACTATTGCCGCCGGCCAGTTGCTTGATCAATGGCTGCAGCTGCCCAATCTGGCAGTGCTCTTTCTCCTGCCCGTTGTCCTATGCGCCGCGTGGTTCGGCCTCTGGCCCGCCATTGCGGCCGCAGCTCTATCGTTCCTTGCCTGCGACTTCTTCTTTGTCGAGCCCCGTTATCAATTCACGGTTACAAAACCGCAAGAATTCTTGGCTCTCGCCGTTTCGCTCGCCATTGCCGTGATCACCGGCATGCTTGCGAGCCGGATGCGCGAGCATTCGAAAAACATGAGTTCGCGGGCACAAACGGCGCAATCTCTGTTCGAATTTTCGCGCAAGTTATCGAGTGCCGCAGGTCTCGACGATATTTTATGGGTAGCGGCAGCTCACACCCAAAAATCGCTTGGCATGAAGAGCGTCGTCATGCTCCTCCCGGAGGATGACGAACTGCGAATTCGCGCCGCTTGGCCGCCCATAGATCAGCTGGAAGCAGGCGAGGCTGCCGCCGCGCGCTGGGCTTTTGAAAAATCGGAGCCAGCCGGATGGCGCACCGATACACTGCCAAATTTGCGGCTTCAGTTCCGGCCGCTGACCACCGCAGGCAGCGCCGTAGGGGTTGCAGGCTTCGAACCGGCAAACATGAGCGAGCCCGTAGCCCCGCAAGACGAGCGCATGCTGACTTCGATTCTCGAACAGACGGCCATCGCCATCGACCGCTCGCTGCTTGCCGGGGAATCGGTGAAAGCGGCGGCCCTCGAAGAGAACGAGAGGCTGCGCACAACGCTGCTCGCCTCGCTCTCTCACGATTTGCGCACACCTCTTGCTTCGATTACCGGCGCGGTCACCAGCCTGCAGCAGCTCGGCGATAAGATGCCGGCACCGGACAGGCATGATCTTCTCAACTCGATCGAAGAAGAGGCAGGCAGGCTCTCTCGTTTCGTGGCCAATCTTTTGGACATGTCCCGAATCGAGTCTGGCGCGCTTGCGCCGCGCCGCGAGCTTGTCGATGTCGCCGAGGCGGTGCGCGCCTCTATCGCCCGCTGCAAGAAGATTTTTCCGGACTTTCGGGTCTCAACCAGCGTGGCGCCCGAACTCCCGCCAATTCGCGCCGATGCGAATCTGCTCGGCCAAGTCCTATTTAATCTTCTCGACAACGCGAATAAATACGGCGGGCCTGCCGGGGCGAGCGTTTATGCAAGGCCGGAAGCCGGCGACATTGTCATTACGGTAACGGATCAGGGGCCAGGCATCAAACCCGCCGATCTCGAACGCGTATTCGAGAAGTTTTACCGCGGCGGCCGGCCAGATGGGCGCAAAGCTGGCACCGGGCTTGGCCTTTCGATCAGCCGGGGACTCGTTGAAGCGATGGGCGGTACGATCCGCGCGCAAAGCCCAGCGGTCCGCAAACGTGGCACAAGAATCATCTTGCGCTTCAAGGCCGAACAGCGGCCGGCTCTGGCTGGCGAGCGATGAGCAAGGGCCGGGTTCTCGTCGTCGATGACGAACCGCAAATCCAGCGCTTCTTGCGGCCCGCTCTTAGCGCCTGCGGCTTTGAAGTTCTGGCGGCCGGGACGGGGCGGGAAGCCTTGCGTCTCATAGCATCGGCCGCGCCCGATGCCGTGGTGCTTGATCTTGGTCTCCCGGACATGGACGGCAAGGAGGTTTTGCGGGAAGCACGCAGCTTCTCAAAAGTGCCGGTCATCGTCTTATCGGCCCGCGACCGCGAGGCAGAGAAAATCGCGGCTTTTGATTCCGGCGCAGACGATTATGTCGAAAAACCGTTCGGCATCGGCGAATTGATGGCGCGGCTGCGCACCGCCTTGCGCCATGCCGGTCAAAGGGGTGCCGGAATCACGCATTTTCGTTCGGGCAGTCTCGCGGTCGATTTCGATAGGCGCCTCGTCACGTGCCACGGCGAGGCAATCAAACTGACTCCGAAGGAATTCGAGCTTCTAGCGGCGCTCGCCCGCCATGCCGGGCGCGTCTTAACCCACCGCCAGATTCTTGCTGCCATTTGGGGCCCGGCGCATGAAAACGATACCCAATATTTGCGAGTCTTCGTCGGCCATTTGCGGGCCAAGATCGAAGATGATCCCGCGGCGCCGAAATTGATCCAGACCGAGCCCGGCATCGGCTACCGCCTAACGGCAAGCGAATGAACCCACTCAGGGCGGAGCCTCCATTGGCATATGATGTTGATGCCCCTCACATCCGGCAGACTTCCGGATCTGCGCCTCCATCGCTTCATATTCTGGAGCGGAGATTTGCGGCAGGCGCCGGACGAAGCCCACAATATTCCAAATCACCGGATCTTGATGAGTCCGCCCGAAAGCAGGCATTGCAGTCATTCGAATTCCATTTTTGACGATCCAGAACAGCTGTGCGTTGGTCCAATCCTTTCCGGATTTGACGAGGTCAGGCGCCCTCGGCTCCAGCCCCTTGCCGATGTCGCTGCGCTCCTTCCCGGGCGCCCCATGACAGACGATGCACATTGCGTCATATTCGCAAAATCCATCTATGACCTCTGCCTCAGTCCATTCTTTTTGCACTTCATTTCGGGCATGGGCTCGCACCGAATCGAGCATAATGGAATGCAAGATTAAATGTTCGAAGCCCGATGCAGGCACTGTCGCTGCTACATTGTAAACACCACTGATAATCGTTATGGCCGCGCCCAGCGCAATGATCGCGAATGCGATTATGAAACCGGCAAAAAATCTCATGGCGCACCTCAATCGCGCTGCATCAGGCTCTCCGTCCGGCTTGTTATCTGGGGCTGAGCGGCCCAAAGTCCATATTCGCTGGCGTTGCCGCGAGACTAACGGCCTCTCTCGCCGGGGCGAGGAACCCTGCGCCACGCGCGGCGTTGGTTCACAAAATCAGGAGGAGGTCATCATGGTCAACCCTCACAGCACGGCAACGATTGCGAGCCATCCCATACACCCGATGCTCATCCCCTTTCCGATCGCCTTCTTCGTTTCGGTGCTCGTTTGCGATTTCGTTTACTGGGGGTCGGGATCGCCGGGCTGGGCGCAGGCAACACAGTGGCTGCTTGGCTTTGGCATCATCATCGCAGCATTTGCGGCAGCAGCGGGGCTTGCCGATCTCATCGGTGACCGGCGCATCCGTGATCTCAGGGACGTCTGGTGGCACGCAGGCGGGAATGCCCTTGTCGTCGTGATCCAGATTATAAATTGGCTCATCCGCTACGGCCGCGCCGAGGCTGCAATTTTACCTTGGGGTCTCATTCTTTCCATTATCGCGGCCGGGATTCTCATATTCACCGGCTGGAAGGGATGGGAGATGGTCTACCGCTGGCGTGTCGGCGTCGCGGACGAAGTGGAAGCTACCCGGCAGTGATCCAACCGGCCGCTTTCTGGCAGGCATTCCTCGGTTCAGGGTATGCTTTTGCGCGCGGCTTTCCGGCGCTTCTCATTTAAGAGGCGCAAGACCTCGGCGCGTGGCTGGCCGCGAGCCAAGGATGGCTCTCGCGCGCAGGAGCCCGTGAGCGGCCGCGGCGATCAATCCGGGAGTTTGAAATGAACGCTTTCCTTGCGAATCTCTTCCGGCGCGTAACAACGGGCGTTTATGTGATTGGCGTTGGATATGGCGAGCTGCGCAACGCCTTTACGGCTGCCTTTGTCATGCAGGTCTCTTATGATCCTTTATTGCTCGCGCTTGGCATCAATCCGCGCCATTCGTCTTTTGGCCTGTTGAAACAGGGGGGTGTGTTTAGTGTCAATGTGCTGAAGAGGGACCAGCTGGGGCTTGCCGCTCACTTTGGCGGGCGCGCAAGCGCAGCAAAACTGGCCCATATCGCATGGACGCCAGGCCGCACTGGCGTCCCTTTATTGCCTCAGTGCCTGGCCTGGTTCGAATGCGAAATGGCGGGCGAACATCCGGCCGGCGATCATGTGCTGGTGCTCGGAAAAGTGATCGCAGGCGAACTCGTCGATGCTGGGGCCGAGGCTTTGATCTATAGCGACACCGGAGCGATGGATGGTGCCGTTGACCTCTTCCCGGATGATTTTGGCAATTAAAACAGACTGCTAATGCCACCATTGCGCTTGACCATTGAGCTGGGCGGGCGCAAAGGCTGTTGTGCGCTCTCGCGGTATGCCGCTTTCCGCAATAACATTGACATACATCACCGCTGGTGAAATTATTTAGAGGTACCAACATGGGCCTCCCAGATCTTCATCGGCTGGGATTGGCGCCATAGGGAGGAAAACACATGAACCGGAGAAGTTTTACCTTGCTCCTGGGCCTTGGAGCCGCCGCTTTCGTGGCCCCCCGCATAGTCCTCGCCGAGGATCATTTGAAAGAGGCCATCGCGCATACGAAACAAGCTATCGATGAGGGCAAGAAAGGCAAAGCAGAAGCCCTCGTCACACATGCCGAGGCCGCTCTCCAGCACGCGCAGGCTGCCGAGAAGGCAAAGCCAAACGACCACACGAAACAAGGCATTACCCATCTCAATGCCGCGATCGAGCATGGCAAAATGGGCCATGCGGATGTTGCAGCCGGGCACGCCGAGGAAGCCCTGACTCATCTCGAGGCAGCCGAAAAATCGTAATTCATATCGGAAAAACGAGAAGCCGGTAGCGTAGCCTCTTGTGGCAGCGCTGCCGGCTTTTTAATCTGGAAAGCTATGGGAACCGCCCGGAAATAACCACGAAACCACACGGGTCTCGCTGCCGTTGTCGCTATCTCTCTTATTCGTGTTCGCGGCGTTGAAAAGATCCTCGGCCCGCACCCAGACGGGCGGATATTTGTAGCGCAACATATCAAGGATTAAGAAACGGCCGGCTGCGGCATCGTGGGCCGTAAGGGGGATATGGCCTCAGCGCCTTTCCTTTAGGTGAATTATTCGCCGAAATGACCGTACTCCGGATCGCCCGCTTTGCCACGGGCGGTATCCAATTGGCTGCTATTTGCCGCTTGACGCTGCTGCGTGTCTAAACCGGAGATTCCGCCGGTCCGTGGAGAGGCGTCATGCTTTCCTTGCTCACAACGCTCACGCAGTCTCAGCGCAATGCGCTGATTGCAAGCTATCTCGGGTGGACGCTCGATGCTTTCGACTTCTTCATTCTCGTCTTTGTGCTCAAGGACGTGGCGGCGGATTTTCAAACAAATGTGACGGCGGCCTCCATCGCCATCACGCTCACATTGGCGGCCAGGCCGGTTGGAGCGCTCGCCTTTGGCCTTGCCGCCGACCGCTACGGGCGGCGGATCATCCTTATGATTAATATTTCGCTTTTCTCGCTCTTTGAATTTGCATCCGGACTGTCTCCCGGCCTCGTTTCCTTCCTAATCATTAGGCTGGCTTTTGGCGTGGCGATGGGAGGCGAATGGGGCGTCGGCGCGGCACTCACGATGGAGACGATTCCGGCACGCGCACGCGGCATTGTATCGGGAATTCTCCAGTCAGGTTATCCGGCCGGATATCTTCTGTCCTCGCTGGTCTATGCCGCGCTTTTCGGATTAATTGGCTGGCGCGGCATGTTCATGCTTGGCGCCTTGCCTGCTCTGCTCGTTCTCTACATCCGCCGCAGCGTCGAGGAATCGCCGGCTTTTGTGGCGCCTAGCGCCCGAAGGGCGGATGCGGGTCTTGCCAACCTCTCCCATCTCAAGGTACTTCGCGCCCATTCGAATCGTTTTGCTTATACCGTGCTGCTCATGACAGTCTTCAATTTCCTCAGTCATGGCACGCAGGATCTTTATCCCACATTTTTAGAAGTGCAGCGCGCGTTCTCCGTGCATACGGTAGGCCTGATCGCAATCATCTATAACATTGGCGCAATTTTTGGCGGCCTGCTTTTTGGCGCCCTTTCGCAGCACGCCGGAAGACGCGTCATGATTGTAGCTGCCTCGCTTCTCGCCCTGCCGGTTATCCCGCTCTGGGCCTATGGCTCGGACCCGGTTACATTGGCGGCAGGCGCGTTTTTGATGCAGTTCGCCGTCCAAGGAGCATGGGGGATTGTGCCCGCGCATTTGAACGAGCTCTCGCCGGCCGGTGTGCGCGGGACCTTCCCTGGTTTAGTCTACCAGCTTGGGAATCTGCTGGCTTCCGCGAATGCCACTCTTCAGGCCGCAATCGCCGAGGCGTATGGGGGAGATTACGCCTTCGCGCTTGCCGCCGTCACCGCAATCGCCGCCGCAACTTTAGCCGCCCTCGCCTGTTTTGGCAGCGAAACGCATGGGGCTGATTTGGGGCCTGCAGATGACGGCCATGCAGGGGGCTTAAACCCGCCATGACAAAGGAGCGAAAAATCGTCCGGGTAACGGTCCAAGGTTTTGTCCAGGGCGTCGGTTTTCGTGCATGGACGCAGAGGGAAGCCCATCGCCTCGGCATTTCGGGCTGGGTGCGGAACCGCCGCAACGGCGATGTCGAGGCAATCTTTGCCGGGCCGCGCGATGCCGTCGAAGCGCTTTGCGCCGCATGCTGGCGGGGGCCCTCGCACGCGAGCGTTTCCGGTGTTCATACTGAGGAGACCGGGCAGTCCGAGCTCGAAATAAGCGATCTGGCGTCCGGCTTTCAGCTGCTTGAAACCCGGTAGGGGCTATTGAGACGGATGCGGGAATTTGCGGAGCCCGGTTTTTTATGAATAAGTCCAATCCATCACGAAGCGCTACTGGCGGCGGTCCATGCCTGCTCAAACCGATGTGCCCCTTTGCCCCCTCACGGGCCAGCCCGCCGTCCGCCAGATCCAATGGGTGTCCGCGAGGCTTCTGAGAGATCTTTGGCATTTCGTGTTCAAGGTCGACGCTCGCGAAGCTCTTCTTGGCATCGATCTTTTCGGCCTTTGGGAATCACCGACTGGGCTTTATTTTTTTGATCCGCCGCGCGAAGGAAACAGTGCCTTTTACGATCAGTTCTATGCACGCATTACAAGCCTTCGCCTTTTCTCGCAGGCCCACATTCGCAACGAATTCACGATGGCGGCGCGATCCATTCCGGCGGGGGCCCGCGTCCTCGATGTCGGTTGCGGGCTCGGCAATTTCAAATCATGTTTGCCCCACGCCAATTATACCGGTCTTGATCCGCACACAGGCATCCGCAGCGGCGCGGCGGCAATCCGCGGCGAGTCGCTTGCTGATCATCTGTTAGGCCACGCTCGTGCCTATGATGCCGTCTGCGCGTTCCAAGTGCTTGAGCACGTGCAAAAACCAGCCGAACTTTTTGCTGAAATGGTACAAGCGGCAAAGCCGGGCGGCTTGATATTTGCCGGCGTGCCCCATGTCCGCTCGCCGGCAGCTCGCATTCCGAATTACATAATCAATGCGCCGCCTCATCATTTGACCTGGTGGACGGAGGCCGCTCTTGCCGAACTTGCAAGAGGCGCGGGCGCAAGTGTCGAGGCAATCGAGCATGTTCCATGGGGCCGCAGTGACGCCCTTATCTACTGGATCGAACGTTGCGCGCCCATTAAGTGCAAGGACGAGTATTACCGCGGCCATTGGAGCTGGCATGCCTCGGCTGCGCTTGGCCTGATCGCCGGCCTGGCCGTCTCCAAACTCGCCGGCGTGCCTTCTGGCAGCGGCGAAGGCTCAGGACTTTTGCTGACCGCGCGCCGGATGCAATGACAATCCTCATTTCGATTATCTTGGGCCTGTGGATCGCCCTCGCGCTCTTTAATACGCTGACGGCGTGGCGGTACGGAAGGGATCTGCCCTTCGCCGAAATCCCTCAGGCAACGCCGTTTGCGGCCGTTATCGTCGCGATAAAAGGGGCCTCCGATGCCTCACGCGCCTTCTTTCGCCGTTTGCGCGATCAAGACTATCCCAGCTACCGGATCATTGCGGCAATCGAATCGGAGGAGGATCCGGCCGCAGCCATGCTTGCCGAGGAAAGAGAGCTTCCGGGCGCGCCGCTTGATATCGTTATTGCCGGCCAGTCAAAACGGACCGGCCAGAAAGTTTGGAATCTGCTCGCCGCGCTCAGTGCCCTCGAGCCCCGCGATGAGCTTGCCGTTTTCGCCGATGCGGACACGCTCCCTGCCCTTTTATGGCTTTCCCGGCTCGTCGCAAGTCTTATCAATCCGGGGCGCGAGGCGGTCACGGGCTACCGCTGGATCATTCCCTC
>JAFMSB010000026.1:0-4497 GCA_017353815.1 Methylocapsa sp.
CCCGAGGATTCCTTCGAGAATATGAGGCGCTTCGCAAAAGCGCATAATCTGCCTTTCCCCTATCTGCATGACCAGACTCAGGAGATTGCGCGCGCTTATGGCGCGGTCTGCACGCCCGATTTCTTCGGCTATGATAAAGAGCTCAAGTTGAAATACCGCGGCCGCCTCGATGAGGGCCGCACCTCTCCTCCTCCTAAGGGCGCAAAGCGCGAGCTCGTCGAGGCCATGCGCATGATCGCCGCAACCGGTCAAGCGCCCGTGGATCAGACTCCCTCGATCGGCTGCTCGATCAAGTGGAAGGCCGCATAGCTGCATTGCGGGCACGCCGAGCATCAAAGCTCCAAGCGCCCGCTCCCGCCGCCGCAAAATAAAGCAGGACAAAGCAATAAATGACCGCAAGCTCTCCCCCGTTGAGGATGGGAAAGAAGCCCTTTGGCGCGTGGACGAGGAAATAGGCAAAGGCCATCTCGCCGCAAAGAATGAAGGCAACGAAGCGAGTAAAAAGGCCAACAAGCAGCAACAAGCCGCCAGCGAATTCCAAAATTCCGGCAATGCCCGCAAGCGAGAAGAGCTTGAGGCCATCAAACATCGCGGCGTGCGGAAAACCAAATAATTTTGCCAGCCCATGCTGAAGTATCAGCAGAGCCGTGATAATCCGCAAGACGCTCAATAGCCGGGGCTGCCAATCGGCGGCGATCTGTGAAAGCTGCATGGCGATACGATCCCTTCCAGGCACCCCAAATAGCATCGAGCGGGCCGCCATCTTAAGCACGCCTTATGGCTCTGGGGTGATCAAGCGGGCGCCGCGCTGATATGTCAGATAGCTCCAAAGCCAGTTGAATGCGACAACAAAACGGTTGCGCACACCGATAAGAAAATAAATATGCGCAACCGCCCAGACCAGCCAGCCCGCAAATCCGGTAAGTTCCAATCTGCCGATCTTGACGATCGCGGCTTTCCGGCCAATCGCCGCGAGCTCGCCGTAATTGCGGTAACGGAAGGTGGGGCGCGTTTTCCTCCCATTGATCTCTGCGGCAATGAGCTTTCCCGCGAAGCGCCCCATTTGTTTGGCTCCAGGAGCCATTCCCGGCACCGGGGCTCCGGTGTTGCTGTCGATCACGCTTGCCGTATCGCCGATGACAAACACATTGGCCTTGCCCGGGAGAGACAAATCGGGACTGACGATAACCCGGCCGTTCTTGTCGCGTCCGGCTCCGAGCCAGTCTGCGGCCGGGGAGGCTGTTACGCCGGCGGCCCAGATGACCGTGGAAGCGTTGATTCGCTCTTTACCGGCTATCACGCCGCGTGCATCGCAAACGGTCACGCGCGCCGATACCCGCGCCTCGACGCCCATGTGCCGCAGCGCCTTCATTGCATAGCGGCTCAGCCGCTCGGGAAAGCTCGGGAGAATGCGCGGGCCAGCTTCCAGCAAAATTATGCGCGCGGCTGCCGGATCAATGCGCCGGAAGTCGGAGCAGAGGCTGTGTTGGGCCATTTCCGCAATTGCCCCAGCCATTTCGACGCCAGTGGGGCCGCCGCCCACGATCACGAACGTCATGAGTTCTTTCAGCGCCGAGTCGTCCTCGGCAAGCTCGGCCTGCTCGAATGCCATAAGGATTCGGTCGCGAATCCTTGCCGCATCTTCAAGACTTTTGAGACCTGGCGCAAACCGTTCCCATTCCTCGTGGCCGAAATAGAAATGCGTGGCGCCGGTTGCGACAATAAGATAATCATAGTGGATCGAAAGTGAGTTGGTTCTGACTATCTTCTTCTTATGATCTATAGCCTCAACACGAGCGAGGACCACTCGCACATTGCGCCGCTTCCGAAACATGGCCCGGATCGGCCATGCGATATCCGCGGCCGACAGCGCCGCCGTCGCCACCTGATACAGGAGCGGCTGAAACGAGTGGTGGTTGTGGCAGTCTATGATGATTACTTCGGCTTGCGAGGAGGCGAGAGCTTTGGCTGCCTCGAGCCCTCCAAAGCCTGCGCCCACGATCACGACATGAGGCATTGACCAGCATCCTTCCACGCAATTGGGGCCGCCGCCGATTTCTTGGAAAGTCCCGGCGCTGGCCCGGAGTTCCCAAAGAAGCGGGCAATGCTGCAGGCCGGCGCTTGGAAGAACGCCATCGGCGGGATCGGGGGATGCCCCCAGGATCCCGCCCAAAGTCTGCCAAATCTGTGATGCAAATTAGGCTGGCTGGGGCGGGCCAAACCGGACCACTATATCATTGCTTGTCTGGCAAAGCGGGGCGCAAGCAGGCGGGTGCGAGTTTGCAGCTACTGGCGCTCGACCTGATCCGGCGCGGAAAATGATGCTCGCAGTGCTTCGTATCCATCCTGTCCTAATTGTGCAGCTCCTCGCGCTTCTTTGCCTGGCCAATGGCGCGCCGCTGATCGCCAAAAAGCTTTTTGGCACCGCATTCACAACCCCCGTCGATCGGGGTATCACTCTTGCCGATGGCAAGCCCCTGTTCGGCCGCTCCAAGACGTTTCGCGGCATAGCATTTGCTTTTGCCATGACCACATTTGGCGCGCCTATTGCGGGTGTTTCCCGGCTTATGGGTCTTGTTGTTTCGGCCGCGGCGATGTCGGGCGATCTCCTTTCAAGTTTCCTTAAGCGGAGGCTAGGGTTAGTTCCGGGCAGCATGGCGCTTGGCGTCGATCAGATTCCGGAGTCTCTTTTGCCAGCGATTGCCGCGCGATGGTTTTTGCCGCTCACGATCCTCGATATTGCGTTCGTCACGGTCCTATTCCTCGCTTTCGAGCTTCTTGCCTCACGGGTGCTCTTCGCGCTCAATATCCGGGACCGCCCTTATTGAGCCGCGGCTTGAGCTGCGGCCCTGCCCTACTAAATGCAGGCAATGGATGGTGATCTCCGGCGGGCAATTGAAACGCACCGGAACGACTGACGAGCCCGCTCCGGCCGATGTGTAGCCGGACATAGTCCCGTATTTCCACGCCCCCGATCCAAATGCCCTTGGCAATACCGAGTCGAGCGTGATGGGAATGCCGCCCGGCAAGCAAATCTGTCCGCCATGCGTGTGGCCACTCAGTAAGAGATCAAATCCGGCATGGGCGGCCTGCCGGTAGATTTCCGGCGTGTGGGATAAGAGAATTGAGAACTCCTCATGCGGTATCGATTCGGCGGCTTTCTCGATATTGTCCACCCGGTAAAAATGGGCGTCATCAATTCCGGCCAAGTAAATCCTTTGCCTGCCGTGTTCGATTGCGGTCGACTCGTTGAGGAGCATGCGTATGCCCATCTTCTCAAGATCGGGCACCATGCGGATCGAGTCGTGATTTCCAAGAACGCCAAAGATTGGAGCGTTCAGAGCTTCCCGCAGCCGCGCCACTCCGGCAAGGGCAGGATCGATGCTGCCAAAGGTTTTTCCCCGGTAATCGCCGGTGAGGACGCAAAGGTCATATTGAATGCCCGGCAGGAGGCCCATGAGACGGCTCATCGCCTTCTCGCTCATGTCCGCGTGCAGATCGCTCAGTTGCAGGATCTTGAAGCCGTCGAAGGATCGTGGAATGCGGCGTGAGACAATTGCGTTTTGTCTCACCTGGATCTGCGAGGCATTCTGCCGTCCCCGCCAATAAAGTCCCGACAGCCGCAGCACCCGCTCGATGAACTTATGGGAAGCAAGCAGATTCTCGAGATGGAAAAAATTCAGGCCCTGGCCGAAAACCTGCGCCTCATGGTCCGTCTCGATTCCGAGGCGCTGGCGGGCATGCAGCCGACCAAGCCGCCTCTCCAATCTCTCTCTGGTATCGTCCTTATGTGAAAAACTTCTCTCAGCGGGAAATAATTGGAACATTTTTGCCTCGGAAGGCTAAGAAAGGCACGATTTATAGCGCGCGGATGCTTAATCCCAAATCAGAAAGTTTGCCTCTGTCACTCCCTTGTGAACGGAAATGATTACGGTTAGGAACGAATTTCACAGGAGGCTACCTCGTTTATACCAGCAAGATGGCTTTTCTTTGAATCGCCGTCTTGCGCGAACCAGTTAATTTGCGCGCTCCCCGCCCGAATCCGCTCCCCTCCCTGCAGGCCCTATCGCAAGGGGGAGCATAGCGCTGTGCCGGCTGGCACGCGCCGGGGCCGTTTGATTCCCATGGACAAGCTCGACCGGCTCGTCACCGAGCATGCCGCCGGCCGCATTCTTGTTCCAAGCCGGCCGGAAACGCTGCTCCGTTCTCTAGCTGACCGGCGCCTGAAGACGGATGCCGTGGTCCAGGCACGAATCGGAGCGCTTCGGCGCGAAATCGGCACCGCCGAGGAAACACTTCGGCGGTTTTACAAGCTCGTGGAAGAAGGCCTCACAGAGTTCGACGACCTGCTGAAGGAGTGCATTGCCAAGCTCGAAGCCGGCCGTGACAAGGCAGCCTCCGCCTTTGGGACCCGCGAGCATCCCGAGGCGGTAAGGCCTTTCAAGCGCCCGGCCTAAACCACTTCGGCGGTTTCGTCCTCGTAGAGCGGCCCGGCCG
>JAFMSB010000026.1:4507-11520 GCA_017353815.1 Methylocapsa sp.
CTGCATGAGCGCGGAAGACTCGGTCCGGCAAAGCCTTGACCACATTCATTTGCGCCCGCTCAAGCAGGTTCTTCACGCGCCTTTTCGAGCGCGCGGCAACAGCCGGATCCAACTGACCGCTTTCCGCCGCCGCAACGATCGCGCGGGCAAATTCGCGTGCGCGGTCCGTATCCATGAAATGGGAGCAGACCATCACCATGTCGCAGCCGCATTGAAGCAGGCGGACGGCCGAATCGGGACCGTCGAAGAACCCTTTCATTGCGCCCATGCCGATATCGTCGGAGATAATCGCACCTTCAAATCCAAGCTCGCCGCGCAAAATGCCGGTCAGGAAGCGGTGAGATAATGTAACCGGATGCTCTCGGTCGACCTCGGGAAAAAGGATATGCGACGTCATGATCATGGGAATGTCTGCTTCGATCGCAGCGGCGAACGGTTTCAGCTCGCGTGCTCGCAGCACCTCGAGGTTAATGTTCTGCCTCGGCAACCCGAGGTGCGAGTCGATGCTTGTGTCGCCATGGCCAGGAAAATGCTTGCCGCAGACAAGGATCTCTTGCCGCTGCATGGCCATCATGAAGGGCAGCGCGGCGGCGATGACCGCCTCCGGCGTCTTGCCAAAGGCGCGCTCGCCAATCACCGGGTTGCGGGGATTCGTATGAATATCGAGGACAGGAGAAAAACTCAAATTGACGCCGAGCGAAGCAAGCTCCAAACCCATCGCGCTGCCAATTACGGCCGCCTTTCCCGCCCACTGCGCGGCATAAGAGAAACGCGTGATTGGCGCCGGCGTCCGGCACACCCGCCCGCCCTCGTGGTCGATGCCAATCAGCATTGCCGGCCGGCGCACAGCAGCGCGAATCTCCGCGATTAAGCGCGCGTGGCCTTGAAGCCAATCCTCATAGGGCAAGTCATGGCGGAAATTGCTTTTGAACAGAATCACGCCCGCAGGGCGCAGGTCGGATAAGAGGATCCGGTCATGCCCAGTCAGTGCGGGGGAAGGCTGCAGCCCAATCAGAAAATGATCGCCCGCGCCCGAAATATCTTCTTGGCCCATGCGGGTTCAACCCGGTCCCAAGCGGTTAGCCAGCTAATCGCAAAGGCGCGTATGTCGCCTTCTCGTTTCGCACGCCATGGAGCTTCTCGCCATCGCGCCGGAACCCGCGCCAAGCACATTCCATAAGACCGCGCGCGCCAAGCGAAGCAATGCGGAAGTGCCAATGAATACGCGCGGGAAATAGGCCGGCACTTCGTCGACCGGCGGCAAGGCTGCCGCGGCGATGCCTGCCAGCAAAACGAAAAATCCCGCCGATAGAAGTACTTCCACGATCTAAATTTCGGCATAAGCAGCCGCGCAAACATCGCCGCGAGGCCCATCGCAAGCAGAGACAATGCAAGGCAAAGTAAAGCGCTGCCCGCGCGCCAATCGTCTCCGCCGCGCCAATCGCCAGCGGGTTGGCCGGATATTTGAGCTCCGGTACGAGGACAACGGCAATAAACCCGGCCAGCGCAAGGATCGCCGCAAGCGGCCGCGGCCCGGAAATGCCAATCCGGCCGAAAGCGAGGGCAAAAACAAGGCTAAACGTGCCGCCAATGGCGGCACCGTAGATCAGATGGGCGGCGAGAAGCCCCGCGCTGCGCTGGGTGCTCCGGCTGACGATTTGGGGTTCGGGCCCAGCCTCGCCGTGAATTGCGGTTTCAAACGGGATGGCGCGCTCGAGCGGGGGCTCGCCCGCGAAAAACGAAAAGCGTGCCGCAAGGAGGCCCGCCAGAGCGCCCGCAATGAGACCGCGCAAAAGAAGCCCGCTCACCATGAAAACGATCTTAGTGGCAGGGAAAGGCCAAAAGGTGGCGTCCGCCGTGCAAGAATTCATGCACGAAATTGCCATGCAAGAGCGCATTAAGCGCCTTGCTCCGGGCCCACGAGGTAAAACGAGAGAACCGCCAAGAGAGCTATAAAGGCAAGCCAGGGAACAATTTCGCGCAAAGATTTGGGGACCGGAGCCGGACGGGCCGGAGTAACAGCGATCAGAGTGCGCATCGTCTGCCTGCGGTGGATGAAATGGCGAAGGCTGCCATGGCAGTTCTACGCTAGGCGGGGCGGCCAAGAGTGTCAACGCTCCCCATTGGCGCCGCAATATTACAGGCACTGATCCTTGCGGGCTGCGGACGGTGCCATCATCCGTGAGCAGCCGTTGCGCATATTCATATCGCAGCAGCAAAGGATT
Organism: Methylocapsa sp.; assembly: GCA_017353815.1. Lineage (GTDB taxonomy): Bacteria > Pseudomonadota > Alphaproteobacteria > Rhizobiales > Beijerinckiaceae > Methylocapsa. Next base: position 6,733 of record JAFMSB010000026.1, read on the forward strand.
GCGGGCTAGGCCCGCTTTGCCATCCGCCGCATCGCCGGAAAATACATGGCATAAGGCAAATGCCGCATTGCCTTGAAACCAAGCGCGAGCCGCTTCGGAAAGGCAATCTCAAAGCCGCTTTTTTCGAACCCCTGGCAAATGCGCGCGGCAGCGCGCTCCGCGCCCATGATAAACGGCATCTCAAATTTATTCTCGGCGGTCATGGCGGTATGAACAAAACCAGGGTTGACGATCTGCACCGTGATGCCTTTCGTGGCATAGCCGAGCCTCAGAGCTTCCGCCATATAAATCAGCGCAGCCTTGGTCGAACCATAACCAAACGAACCGCCTATGCCTCCATAACCGGCAAGAGATGCCGTGATGGCGATCTGGCCCATGCCGCGCCGTTCCATGGCCGAGAGCAGGGGATCGAGGCAATTTATCGTCCCGCCAATATTGGTTTCAAAAGTTCGCCACGCAACATCCGCCGAAAAAACTTTGAGATCGGCGATGAAATAAATGCCGGCATTAAGAAAAGCGAGGGCGATAGGCCCGATTTCTTTTTCGATACGCGAAACTGTGGTGGCGGTGGCCGCCCGGTCCGTTAAGTCGCACGGAAAGCTGAAGAGAGTGCGCGACCGCTTGGCTAATTCGTCAAGCTCTGGCCTGCGCCGCGATGTTGCGGCGACCTTGTATCCGCGCCGGACAAGCTCCTGCGCCACTTCGCGGCCAATGCCCGAACTTGCGCCCGTCACCCAAGCGATGCCATCCGGTGGCCGCGCACGATACATGTTTTCCTCAGGATAAAAAAGCAAGTGCTGACGCGGCCCCAATCCGTTGCAGCCGTGCAAGCCTCGAATTCTCATGCGCCCGTCAATGCCGAAACATGCGCCGCCGCAGAACAGGATAGGCCCCTAAGTCCATAGCCGCCTTCAAGAACGGATACAACGCGCCCCTTCGCGAATTTGGCTGCAATTTCCATCGCTTTTTCCGTCGCCCAGGCAAAGTCGCTCTCTGTGAGCCTGAGACCGCCCAGCGGATCATCCATGTGACCATCAAAGCCCGCCGAGATGATGATGAGATCGGGACGGAAATCGCTCATGCGCGGCAAAATCTGAGTTGCGACCGCAGTGCGAAACCGGCTGCCGTCGTCGCCTGCCGCCAGCGGGACATTGACGATATTCCCATGCTCACCTTTTTCGTCGCGCCCGCCCGTGCCAGGATAGAGTGGCATTTGATGCGTCGAGGCATAAAGAACGGAGGGGTCAAACCAGAAGATCTCTTGTGTCCCATTCCCGTGATGCACGTCGAAGTCAAAGATTGCCACACGCTCGGCACCATATGCTGCCTTTGCGTGCCGGGCCGCGATCGCCGCGTTGTTGAAGAAGCAAAAACCCATTGGCGAGGCCATTCCCGCGTGGTGCCCTGGCGGCCGCATGGCGACGAAAGCATTATCCGCATCTCCTGCCATGACCGCATCGACCGCGGCGGCAGCACCGCCGGCGCTGCGTGCAATCGCCTCGTAACTTTTTTCGCTCATCACCGTATCCGGATCGAGATAGACCCTTCCGCTGGCAGGACATGCAGCCTCGATTGCATCGATGTAGCGAACCGGGTGCACGCGCAGAATCGCCTCGCGCTCTATGAAAGGCGCGCGCTGGCGCCTCAATCCGGCAAAGTTAACGGCGCCGAGCGACTCCATAATGACCCGGACCCGGTCCGGACACTCGGGATGATGCGGGCCGGTATCGTGAAAGGCGCAGGAAGGATGGCTAACGAGGAGAGTTGTCACGGTGGTGCCTTCCGGATTTCCGTTTTGAGCCCGGCAGCGGCACCGCCCGCAGCCCGCATCTGCTCCTCGCCATTTCGAAGGGCTGCGGGTTGATAAGTTGGAATTTTACCCGTTTTTTGCAATGCACTCAAAACTCTTGCCTCGGGGCCGGTTGTCCACGACGCGCCCTTGGGCCGCAAGCCCCGGCTCCCGCCAAAGCCTTTTGACTCTGTCTGTTGCCATCCCGCCTGGCCCCAGCCCTGCCGGCCGGATCCATGCCGGTTGCCAATTGCATATCTATATATACGCGAGCCCGCCGGGGGCACGAAAACGGCCGCCGGCGTCAATTTCGGCGCTGGAGAGAATAAGGGTGCAGCGAAGGCCACCAAGAGACATAGATACTCTTTTGGCCGTCCGAGCCAAGGGGCGCCTCCTCATCGGCCGCGAGCGGGTTGCATTGCTCGAAGCTGTGATGGAGCACAAGAGTATCACCAAGGCGGCAGAAGTTGCTGGGTTCAGCTATAAAACCGCATGGGACGCCGTCAACGCCATCAATAACCTCTTGCCCCGTCCGGCGTTTTTGACGCGCACCGGAGGCTCGCACGGAGGCGGCGCGGAAATCACGGAGGAAGGCCGCCGGTTGATTCGGGCGTTCCGGCGCCTCGAGGAAAAGCTTGGCCGGATTTCGACGGCAATTGCCGAAGAAGGGCTTGAACATGAAGAAGATCTGCTGTTTTGGGGCCTCGACCTTAAGCTGAGTGCGCGCAATGCGTTCTTCTGCAAAGTTGCCAAAATAGTCCCGGCACGCGTCGACGCAGAAGTAAAGCTCAAGGTAGCCTCGGACCTTGCAATTACCGCGAGTGTGACCAATGCGAGCGTGAGAGAGCTAGGCCTTACCCTAGGCCGGCAATGTGTCGCGGTCGTAAATGCGTCGTCAATTCTGATCGCACATAGCGGAACAGCCAAGCCAATCTCGGCGCGCAACAAGATCCAAGGAACCGTGGTCGGGCGGACAGACGATAAGACCGCGAGCGAAATTGTGGTGGACATTGGTGCGGGAAAGACCATGACCGCGGTGGTGAGCCCGCAAGGAGCGGATGCAGCAGAAGCTGCAATAGGAGCGCGGGTGCTTGCAATGTTTAAAGCCTCGCATGTGATTCTGGCGGCGGACTGAAGTCCCTTCGGAAACCACCCGCGGAACTCACGAAATCGGCGGTTGCATGCAAGCTCGGCTTTGACCTCAAAACCCTGCCGCAACCGTAAGACCTGCATCTTGGGACAATCCTGGCCCAGAATCTAGGCGTGCCACTCATCCATCGGCCGGCGGCGGGATCACAACTCATTAGAACCTATCTCAAAATTGCGGCTGAGAGTCGATGAGCTATAAATGTTGAATGATTCGGCTGCTTGATTCGGAATGGGAACGTATCCGGGATCTCGGCCTGGCCGCAAGCCCTTCCCACGCGTCAAGTTCTGGAAGCGGAGCTGTGGATTTTGAACACTGGCGCTCGATGGCACATGCTGCCGCGGTGCTGTCCCAATTACAAAACGGTCCATCGCCGTTTTCAGACCTGGTGCCGCAATAAAGTTTGCGCTGCGTTCTGACGGACATTGCGAACGAGCTTCGCGACAGAGGCGCACTGGATGAGGAAGAGTGCTTCATCAACGCGACCTTTGCGATGGCCAAGGGTGGGGGTGCCAAAATCGGTCCGGCGAAACGTAGATAAAGGCTTGAAAATCACGACGATCCTAGATCGTCACGCTTTGCCGCTTTCGGTCAGCACGCACGCTGGGAACCATCATGAAGTACGTTTAGTGCAGCTATGCTTCGATTTCTACATGATCGAAGCTAAGCCCAAAATCTGATCGGCGACCGTGCCTATGACAGCGATCCTTCGGATGAAGAATTGCGGCCGCGACGGTATTGAAATGATCGCACCACATCGCTCGAACCGCCGAACGCCAGCGAGCCAGGACGGGCGGCGATTCAGGCGATATGCGCGCCGTTGGCTTGTCGAGCGCTTCTTCGCCTGGATTCAGTGGCAGCGCCGAATTCCTATTCGGTGGGATTATTACCTGCAAAATTCCTCGGCTTCGTGCAGCTCGCTTGCCTTGTTGTCCTATTCAAGCGATTTTGAGATAGGTTCTAGTCCTTTTGCCTTGACAATACGACAGTGATTCTTTCGCGACAGCGGCTGGGATTATGTGCTGCAAGTTGTTTTGGCTGACAAATTAGCAGTCGAGCCGGTTCGAACCGCATTTGCCGGCGGACGTTCGTGGCAAGGCGCGGGTCGATGATCGCCGCGTTATCAGCCGCATGGTGCACGTGCTGAAAAGCGGCTGCCGCTGGTGCGATTGCCCGCCTGAGTACGGGCCGCCGGCGACGATCTACAACCGTTTCGCGCGCCGGAGGGATCGCGGGGTCTGGGACAATCTGTTCCGGGCGTTCGCCGGGAAGGGGAGATAGGCGGACACGCAGATGATCGACTCTACGCGTATCAAGACGCATCGCTCGGCGGCAGGCGGAAAAGGGGGGAGCAAAGCCTGGCGATTGGCCGCGCAAGAGGCGGGCGCAACACCAAGATTTATGCACTCGCAGATGCTAAGGGACGCCTTCTCGCCATCCTGTTGACCGGCAGCGAAGCCCATGACTGCCCGGCCAGATGCCTCCTCGGCAAAGTGAAAGCATCAAAACACCTGCATGGCGTCAGGGCTTACGATAGCGTCGAGTTGCGTGAGGAGTTGCAAGAACGCGGAACCAAGCCGGTCATTCCCAACCGGAGCTGCCGGAAACCGCCGTTTTACCAGGAGCGAAATGATCGAGCGCGCCTTCGACAGGCTGAAAGACTTCAGGCGCATCGCCACGCGTTATGACAGATTGGCGGGCAACTATTTGGCCTCCGTTTGCCTCGCTGCCGCTCTTGTTTGGTGGACCTAATGAGTCTGGCCCCCAAATCTCAGGCAAAAGCCAAGCTAAGGGCGTTCCGAAACGAGCTGCTCCTTACCAGCGCTCCTTTGAGCTCAAACCTGTCTCAATC
>JAFMSB010000027.1 GCA_017353815.1 Methylocapsa sp.
AGCCAGGGCCTAGCTCCTATCCAGCCCGATGTCCGGATCATCGAATTTAGCGGCATCGTTAGCGCGAGCCCGTTGGATGTCACGGCAGGAGCCAGCGGAAATAGCGCGATAGCCAACAGCGGGGCGAAAACCTCCACGAACGCCTATGATCTTATCCTCGGGGCAAATACGACCTTTGGATCCACAAGCAAGCCGGGCCCCGATTTTACAAACATTGTGATCACCGATCCGAACGGGGACATCGCCGAGTACAAAACCGTTTTTTATACGGGCAGTTACAACGCGTCCGCGCCCTTAATGGCTGCAGCAACCTGGGTGATGCAGATGGTGGCCTTTAAGGGCATTCCGCCGAATCCCGCTGTAATAGGCGGGTGGAGCACCGTCCCTAACCCCAATAATCCTGTTCAGCCCCTCCTTTTGCCAATTAACCCGGTCCACGCGTCGCTTTTGAACAATGGCAAGATTTTGCTTGTCGCGGGTTCGGGCAACTGCGCGTATGGCAAGACAAATTGCTACCCGGCTCCGCCGTATCCGTATCCGGCTTGGATCTATGATCCGGTTGGCAAGGCATTGACCCAATTGCCGCAAAACAGCGTGGTTTCTTGGGACATGTTTTGCAATGGAGCAGCGGCTTTGCCTAGCGGACAGATATTGTTCGCCGGCGGCACGACCCAGTATGATGGCTTCCGCGGGGCGCTGAACGCAGCAATTTTTGATCCCGTGGCAGGCGCCTTCACGAACGTCTCGAGCATGGCGAATGGGCGCTGGTATCCGACATTGACGACACTCGCGAGCGGGCAAATTATGGCCTTCTCGGGGATGAATCAAACAGGGACAATCAACGGCTCGGTCGAGATCTATGACCCAGCAAGCGCTACCTGGAGCAAGCCGATTACAGGGTTTGGGGTCCCGCCACTCTATCCGCGCATGCACGTTCTCCCGAGCGGAAAGGTTTTTTACTCGGGGCCGGGTATCGGCACTCGTTTTTTCACCCCTCCCCCCTATGGCACGGGCACTTGGTCCAATACAATCAACACAAACTACACCAAGGCCCGGTCGTATGGCACCTCCGTTCTGCTCCCCTTGACTCCGGCGAATGGCTGGGAACCAAAAGTGATGATCATGGGCGGGAGTAATCCCGCGACGAATACGACCGAAATCATCGATCTCGGAGCCGCGACTCCAACATGGGCCTGGGGGCCGAACATGTCTCAGGGGCGAATCGAGATGAATGCGGTCATTCTGCCAACCGGCCAGATCCTCGCCTTGGGGGGCTCGAGCATTGATGAGGCCACTCAGTATGCCAGTCTAAATGCCGATCTCTATGACCCTGTCGCGAATACATTTTCCTCCGCGGGAGGCAATCAGTGGCCGCGACTTTACCACTCCGTGGCGTTGCTCCTTCCGGATGCAACGGTTTGGCTTGCGGGGGGCAATCCCACGCGCGGCACCTTTCAGCAACAAATGGAAATTTATCAGCCGCCTTACTTGTTCACGACGCCGGCCGGGGGCACGCGAGCTTCGATTACCAGGGCGCCTGCTTCCATCAGTGTGAGCAGTCTCGTCAGCTCCGGCGGCAAGTTCCAAGTACAGACGGCGCAAGCGAGTCAAATAGCCTCCGTTGCGCTGGTGCGCATGGGCGCCGTCACCCACGCTTTCAACACGGATCAGCGCCTGGTAGGCCTGCCTTTCACTCCGGCATCAGGGGGGCTGAACGTGTCGCTGCCGCCGAACATCAGTTCAATGCCGGGCCTCCTTCCGCCCGGATATTACATGTTGTTCCTTGTCGATACGGCGGGCGTGCCCTCGTCAGCGTGGATCCTGCAGGTGCAGCTCTAAAGTGAGTAAATTCATGTGTCAGCGGGGAATGAGGGTGAGACGGAGTAACTTCGCTGTAGCTCTCCTCTTTATGCTTGCGGCCCCGGCCATGGCAAAAGAACCCGACATCCACGGGCATTGGTCGGGGACGTTCCGTTCCAAGCATTTCCACATCGCGCCATTTACCCTCGACCTGGACATAGATACTGCCGAGGTGCCCGGACATCGCGGACATAAGCTAGGGCGCCTTGGCAAAAACTCAGGCCCTGCCTATTGCCTCAGCGGGGATGTCAACCTCGAGATTAACCGGCAGGGCTCGAACGTGGCCATTGCCGGCACGAACGCAACAGGGGATACCATTTCGCTGGTGGGTACGATCGATCCGACAGGTAACGTGATGACCTTAAATTACGTGACCAATGGGAGCATATCCGGAAAGTGCGAGTCGGACGACGGCATCGCCACCTTAGAGAAAAAATAACCGGTGCCGCTGCCCGGTGATTCGCTTCTTAATTCCAAAAACCTGCTATTCCTTCCGGAACCGGCCTGCCGCAAGGCTTTTGGCTCGGGCACCGGCCGCTCAGGCCGCCTCGTCCCGGAGGATAGCGGCGGGGTCCTTGCGTTTCTGCGCTGGCTTTAACGCCTCAAGCGCTGCCGCCACGGCGGAAATACCAATTTTGCGATAATAACTGACGGGAGCGCGCGGCCCGCGGGCCCTGGATTGGGGGTTATCTGGTTCGATTGCCATTGTTCTCTCACAGGTTGATGCCATTCACGCCATGGAGGCGCATTGCTGGCCGCTGAAAAGCAAGTAGCGTGCCAACAAAGAGGTCGGCGGCCCTTGCATTGCCCGCAATTTGACTAACAGCGCGCGCTCCCCCATGTTCCGCCCGCCAGTCTTGGCGAATAAGCCAAAGCCTGGCAGCTGTATTTATCAGCCCAATTACCCAGCAACCGCGGGTAAAGCAGCCGGGGCCTATTTGCGAGAATCATTAATGAACGTTGTCATTGTCGAGTCGGCGGCAAAGGCCAAGACGATCACGAAATATCTTGGCAAAGATTACGAGATCCGTGCGTCCTACGGCCATGTGCGCGATCTGCTCGCCAAGGACGGATCCGTCGATCCCGACGCCGATTTCGCGATGCGCTGGGATAGCGATGCCCAATCGGCAAAGCGCCTTGCTGAAATTGCCAAAGCGGTAAAGGGCGCAAAGCGAATTTTGCTTGCAACCGATCCTGACCGCGAGGGCGAAGCAATTTCCTGGCATATTCTTGAGGTGCTGAAAGAAAAGAAGGCAGTCGCGGGCAAAGATGTCGCGCGGGTAGCCTTCAATGCGGTGACAAAATCGGCAATTCTCGAGGCGCTCAAGAATCCGCGCGAAATCGACGCCGCTCTGGTTGAGGCTTATTTTGCCCGCAGAGCGCTCGATTTTCTCGTCGGCTTCAAACTTTCTCCGGTCCTCTGGCGCAAATTGCCTGGCGCCCGCTCGGCGGGAAGGGTTCAGTCGGTCGTCCTGCGCCTCGTTTGCGACCGCGAGCTCGAGATCGAAAAATTCGTAGCTCAAGAATATTGGTCGATCGCAGCGCACTTGAAGAGCGCCCAAGGCGCGCCCTTCGTCGCAAGGCTGGTGGGCGCCGACGGCCGGAAGATCGCCCGGCTCGATGTCGGCTCGGGCGAGCAGGCGGATGACTTCAGGGCCGCGCTCGAGGCGGCCGAATATCGCGTTGCCGCTATCGAGGCCAAGCCAGTCAAACGCCATCCGCCGCCGCCTTTTACGACCTCAACTCTCCAGCAGGAAGCCTCGCGCAAATTCGGCTTCGCGCCCGCCCGCACGATGCAGCTCGCGCAGCGCCTTTACGAGGGCGCAGATATCGGCGGCGAGACGGTGGGGCTCATCACCTACATGCGCACGGACGGCGTGGACATAGCACCCGAGGCTATTGCCGCTGCGCGCAAGTTGATCGGGAGGCAATTTGGCGCCCAGTATCTCCCGAAATCGCCCCGGAAATACACGGCAAAGGCGAAGAACGCCCAAGAGGCGCATGAGGCGATCCGCCCAACAGATCTGGCGCATCGGCCGCGGCGCGCCTCGGAGAGCCTCGAGCCGGACCAGGCCAAGCTCTACGAACTCATTTGGAAGCGGACTCTTGCCTGCCAGATGGAGCCAGCCGAGCTTGAGCGCACCACGGCGGATATTCTGGCAAAGACGGCAACGCGCGCACTCGATCTGCGCGCAACCGGCCAAGTTCTTCGCTTCGACGGCTATCTCAAGCTTTATCAAGAGGGAAGCGACGACGAAGGGAATGAAGACGCCGCAAGCCTGCCCCCAATGGCCGCCGGCGAGCTGCTCTCGCGCGAAAAAATTGAGGCCAGGCAGCATTTCACCGAGCCGCCGCCGCGTTATACCGAGGCGGCGCTCGTCAAGCGGATGGAGGAGCTCGGCATCGGCCGGCCCTCGACCTATGCCTCGACGCTCGCCGTCCTGCGCGACCGGGATTATGTCCGGCTCGAAAAGAAGCGCCTCGTTCCCCAAGATAAAGGCCGCCTCGTGACGGCGTTTTTGGAGAGCTTTTTCACCCGCTATGTAAACTACGATTTTACTGCGGCACTTGAAGAGGATCTCGACCTAATCTCAAACCACGAGCTCGATTGGAAGCAATTGCTGCGCAGCTTTTGGGCAGATTTTTCCGGAGCGCTCTCAGGCATCCAGGATTTGCGCACGGCCGAAATCCTCGATAGCCTTAACGAGCTTTTGGGGCCGCATATTTTCCCCCCAAAAGAAGACGGCTCGGATGCGCGCCTTTGCCCCTCCTGCGGCGTTGGCCAGCTCTCGCTCAAGCTTGGCAAATTCGGGGCGTTTATCGGCTGCTCCAATTATCCCGACTGCAAATTCACCCGGGCAATTGCGGCTGCAAATGGCGAGGGTGCCGCCAACGAAACAAGGATTTTGGGCGAAGATCCCGCAACCGGAGAAGAGATCTCTCTGCGCAAAGGGCGATTTGGCGCCTATTTGCAGCAAGGCGAAGGGGAAAAGCCGAAGCGCGTGTCGGTCCCAAAAAACCTTGAGCCCGCGACACTCACCTTCGAACAAGCCATCGGACTTTTGTCACTGCCGCGGGAGATCGCCAAGCATCCAGAGACAAAGCAGCCAATCATCGCCGGCGTCGGCCGTTTCGGGCCCTATGTCCAACACGGCAAGACCTACGCGAATACCGGCAAGGACGACGATATTTTAATTCTTGGTGCGAACAGGGCGATCGATCTCATCATTGCCAAGGAGAGCGGCCTCTCGGGGAGGCGGTTTGGACCTGCCGCGAACGCACCTTCCCGCGCTCTCGGCGAGCATCCGGAAGGCGGCGAAGTGGTTATCAAGGCTGGCCGCTTCGGGCCCTATGTTAAATGGGGCAAAACAAACGCTTCCTTGCCGCAAGATGCCGACCCCACGGCCTTTACGCTCGAGGAGGCCCTTGCGCTCCTTGCCGCGAAGGCAGCGAGCCAAGGGGCAAAAGGCGGGCTTGGAGGACGTGCGCTTGGCGAGCATCCCCAGGGCGGAACGGTCACTGTCCGGGAGGGCCGGTATGGCCCTTATGTCGGCTGGGGCAAAATCAATGCAACTTTGAAAAAGGGCATGTCTTCAGAAACGGTCACGCTCGAGGAAGCTATCCGGCTTATTGGCGAGAAGGAGGCGGCGGGTCCCGCCGCCGGGTCCAAGAAAGCCGCTGCGCCTTCGCAGCGAAAGGCGGCAAAGAAAGCAGCGGTGCCTCAGAACATAGCAGCTAAGGAGCCCGGGGAAAAAACGAAAAAGGCAAATCGCGCTTGAAAAGATCCGCCGGCCTCGTCAGATCCGGCCGCGATGGACCCGGCCACCCCGGCTCTCCTATCCGCGAAGGGCGGGATGAGAGCATGCCCTCGCGCGAGGAAATTCTGGAGTTCATTTCGCGCGAGCGCGAGGCTTTGGGCGGTAGGGGCACCGGCAAGATTGGCAAACGCGAGATTGCCCGCGCCTTCCGCCTAAAAGGCCAGGCGAGGGCAGCCCTCAAAGGTCTGCTCAAAGAGATCGAGACCGAAGGTTCGATCGCGAGGCAGGGCAAAAGCCTTCACAAGCCCGGATTTTTGCCAAGGGCCATTGTTGCCGACATCGCCGCGCGCCGCCGGGACGGCGATCTTTTGGCCGAACCCGCCGAATGGGACAGGGATCAAGGGCCTGCGCCCAAGATCCTGCTCTTGACCAGGGCTGGGCGGCGCCCGGCAGCTCCGGCCCTAGAGCTCGGGGCCCGTGCCCTCCTGCGGGTGGAACCCATGCCTTCCGCTGGTCCGGGCGAGCCCGGCTATACAGGGCGCGTGATCAGACTTCTGCCGCGCGAAAAATCGCACCTGCTCGGGATTTTTCGCGCCGATGCCAAGGGCGGCGGCCGGATTGTGCCGGTCGCGAAGCGGAGCCTCAATCGCGGCGAGTTTTTTGTCGCGCCTGGCGATCAGGGCGCGGCCTCGAATGGCGATCTCGTTGCCGCGGAGGAGCTGCCCCCCGGCCGGGCGGGCCTCCCCGCGGCGAAAATATGCGCAAGGCTGGGCACGATCAATAGCGAAAAAACAATCAGCCTTATTGCGATCCATGCCCATCAGATCCCGTATCGTTTTAGCGAGGAGGCGCTCGCCGAGGCCGGGCGGATTACGCCCGCGCCGATGGCCGGGCGCGAGGATTGGCGCGCCATTCCGTTCGTGACCATCGATCCCGAGGACGCAAGGGATCACGACGATGCCGTTTATGCCGAAGCCGACTTGAGTCCCGCTAATCCCGGCGGCTTTGTTCTGCTCGTGGCTATTGCGGATGTCGCGGCCTATGTGCAGCCAAACTCCGCGCTCGACCGCGAGGCCCTGGATCGCGGCAATTCGGTTTACTTTCCGGGCCGCACGGTGCCGATGCTTCCGGAGCGGATTTCGAGCGATCTCGGATCGCTGCGGCCAGACGAGGACCGGCCCGCGCTTGCCGTGCGGATCGCGATTGCCGCAGACGGCCGCATGCTGAGCCACAGCTTCTACCGCGTGACGATGCGCTCGGCCGCAAAGCTCTCCTACACCCAGGTCCAGAGGCTCATGGACGCAGGGCCCCGAAGTGAACTCGAAGCGCGGCTTCACACGCCTGTCTTGGTTCCGCTTTACAGCGCCTACCGCGCGCTCAAAATTGCGCGCGAAAAGCGCGGTCCGCTCGATCTCGACCTTCCCGAGCGCAAAATTCATCTCGACGAGCAGGGTGCGGTCGCGTCGATCACCATCCCGCCAAGGCTTGATTCGCACCGTCTCATCGAGGAGTTCATGATCCTGGCCAATGTCGCGGCGGCGGAAACACTGGAGGCAAGAAATCAGGCATTTGTCTATCGCGTTCATGATGAGCCATCGCTCGAAAAGCTCAACAACTTGGCTGAATTCTTGGCCTCCCTCGGCATAAAGCTAAACCGCGGAGACGTGCTGCGCCCAGCGCAATTCAACCGGATTTTAGCTCGCGTCAAAGGCACGGATAACGAGCACATCGTCAACGAGATTGTCTTGCGCACGCAGGCGCAAGCCGAATATGCGGCCGAAAATTACGGTCACTTCGGGCTCAACTTGCGGCGCTATGCGCATTTTACTTCGCCAATCCGCCGCTATGCCGATCTTCTTGTCCACCGTGCGTTGATTTCTGCGCTCGATCTTGGAGATGATGGTATGCCTGCTATGGCGCCCGCAGAGCTTGCCGAGATTGCGGCGCGGATTTCAGCTGCCGAACGCAGGGCCATGGCGGCGGAGCGCGAAACATCGGACCGGCTGATCGCTACGCATCTTGCCGAGCAGGCTGGGGCAGAGTTTAGAGGCCGCATATCGGGGGCAACAAGCGCGGGCCTCTTCGTCCGGCTCGACGAGACCGGAGCGGACGGCTTTATTCCGGCGGCAACGCTTGGTGACGATTACTTCCGGCACGATCCGGCGCGCCATGCGCTCATTGGCTCGCGCACCGGGCAAATCCACCGGCTCGGCGATCTCGTCACGGTCAGGCTGGTTGAGGCCGCTCCCCTCGCGGGTGCGCTGCGCTTCGAGCTTTTGAGCGAATCCGGCCCGTTGCGAGGGCGCAAGACACCGGCGAAGGCAAGAGCTGCGGCGCGCAAGAAGCAGACCCGGCCTGCATTCGCGGCACGGGATTGACGCCCGGGCAGATGCGCGGGCTTGCGATCATACATAAATGTTCGCCGTTCTTACTTTGGGAAGGGCAAAATCTTGTTTCGGGCCTGTAAGGTTTTTGGCGCGAACTGGACCAAAATGTTTCACGTGAAACATTTTTTGAATAATTCTAAACCGTGCTGGCGGAAATGGCCGGTGCGGCTTTACACTCGTCCGGTTCCAGCGAGCAGCGCCAAACGCCGGGCCGCGCCGTGACCCATGCATCGAGTGTCGTCCAATCCCTTTCGCCTCGCGAGACTCTTCTTTCGCTCGGCTCGGCAATCGTTTCGATCACAATCGTCGGCATGGGACTTTCGCTCACCATGCCGCTGCTTGCGGTGCGGCTCGATGAGCAAGGATTTTCCGCCCGTGCAATCGGCCTGAATTCCACCGCGGCTGGCCTCGCGGTTATCGTTGGCGCCGCTGCCGTCCCGGCCTTCATGCGTTATTTTGGGGTGAAGAGGCTTTTGCTGCTAGCCGTTTTCGTTAGCTGCTTGAGCCTTGCAAGCTTTGCTTCGACGCAAAATTATTGGTTTTGGCTTGCCGTGCGCGCTGTCTTTTCCGGGGCGCTCAGCGCGCTTTTCGTGTCCAGCGAGTACTGGATCAATGCCCTCGCCCCGCCGCGGCACCGCGGCTTCGTCCTGGGATTTTATGCAACGAGCTTAGCCGCCGGTTTTGCCATTGGCCCGATGATTTTGGGATTCACCGGCACCGGCGGCATCCAGCCATTCTTGACCGGGATCGCGCTCTTCCTGCTCGCGGGCGCGCCCGTCATCCTTTGGAGCGGAAAGCCGCCCGCGATCCTGCGCCTGCCGGGCGTTAGCTATCTCACCGTCTTGGGCAGCGTTCCGCTCGCGGCTTTTGCGGGTCTGCTGCACGGCGCGATTGAAACCGCATGCCTCGCTTTGCTGCCGGTTTATGCTATGCGCAGCGGAAGGAGCGCGGAAACCGGAGCGCTGCTCGTCAGTCTCTTTTCGCTCGGCAATGTCGTCTTTCAGCTTCCAGCCGGCTTTCTCTCCGACCGGATGGAAAGAGGCAAGCTCCTTGTTTGGCTGGCTTTTCTAAGCCTCTGCGGGGCCCTTGCCATGGGTCTTGCCGGTCCTGGGCAATTCCTCCTCTTTTGCTGGCTGCTCGTGGTTTGGGGGGGCATTGCCGGGAGCCTTTATGCTGTCGGGCTTGCGCATCTTGGCTCGCGCTATCAGGGTCCGGATTTAGCCAGCGCAAATGCCACCTTCATCATGCTGTATGCGGCGGGGATGATCGCGGGTCCGCCCATCGCAGGCCTCGGCATGGATCTTTATTCGCCCAATGGATTGTTCTTTTCGATTGCGGCACTCCTTACGCTCTATCTTGCCCTTTCCCGGCTGCCGCACATTAAAACTGAGTGATTGCGGTGGCGAACCGGCCTCTGCCCGCATTTGCTGCGGTCAAACAAAAATCACCCTCCGCGGCATGTGAGGACCCGCCCGCCGCCCGTTAACGCCGCATTTACCGTGGCCGCGCAAATTGTCGGCTCGCGGGGACCGAAGCCCTTAGAGCGAATTCCGCAAAAGTTGACAGACTTTCGCGACCAGAATCCGCTCCAACTTATTGATTTGGCGCGATTTCTTATCGCTCGGCCGATTCCAGCCGAGCGGAAAGCGCGCTAGGAGGATGCATGCCCGCCCGAATGCTCATCGCCGAAGGCGATCCTATCCAGCGGCGGCTCCTGGAGGGCCTTTGCAACCGCTTGGGCTACGAGGCCGAGGCCGCCGCAGACGCGGATGCAGTGCTGACCCGGCTGCTCACCCCGGCTCAGGCGAAAATAGACCTTCTCATTCTGGACCTTGCAGTGCCTGGCTGCGGCGGCTTGGACCTGCTCGAGCGCCTCAAATCGGCTGGCAAGACGATGCCTGTCATCGCCCAAGCGCCCCAAGGCGCAGTTGATTTGGGCCTATGCGCAATTCGCGCAGGCGCCCAAGATTTCGTCGTCAAGCCCGCGGGAGCCGAGAGGCTGCAAATCGCAATTAAAAACGCGCTTTATATCGCCCGGCTTGCGGAAGAGCTGAGTTTTTCTCAGCAGAAATCCTCCGGACAATTGTTGCTTGGCAATCTCAAGACCGGAAGCGCGGCCATGATGCGCGCGCTCCGGCAGGGCGAAAAGGCGGCAAAAACGAACATCCCCCTGCTCCTTGAAGGCGAAGCAGGCTCCGGCAAGCAGGTTTTTGCGCGGGCCATTCATGGCGAATCCCCGCGGCGCAAAGGCCCCTTCGTGAGTGTCAAATGCGCCTCGCTAAATGAGGGTGCCGAGGCGGCCCTGTTTGGGAGCGAAGGTGGCGAGAGCGGAAGGAAGCCGGGCAGTTTCACTCAGGCGGATGGCGGCACCCTGTTTCTTGGCAACATCGGCGAACTGCCTTTGAATGTGCAAGAGAAACTTCTGCGGGCGCTGATCGAGGGCGCCGCCTATCCCATTGGAACGCAGCGGCCGGTTAAGGCCGATGTGCGCGTGATCTCGTCCACAGGCCCTCATCTGATTAATGCGTCAAGCGTGGCACTTTCCGCGAAGATCTATTTTACCGGCTAAATGTGCTTCCCGTGACCATTCCCGCGCTGCGGGGCCGGAGCGAAGATATTCCGGGATTAGCCTTGCGCTTTTGTGCGCGTTTCAGCGCGGAAGAAGGAAAAAGAATCCGCGGCCTCTGCGCGGAAGCGGTCGCGCTCCTTTGCGCTTATGATTGGCCGGGGAACATCAGGCAGCTGGAAAATTCCATCTTTCGCGCCGTGGCGCTTGCCGAAGGAAATGAACTTACGGTTGCCGATTTTCCACAAATCGCGGCGCGGGTTGAGGGTTTCGACATCCGTATTCCCCCGGCCCCGCCCGTAGCGCCGCGCGGGCTTGCACCCGCAAAAGAGTTTGTCAGGGTCGAGTTACGCGACCCAAATGTTGTTTCGCTCCTCAATGTCAGCGGAAATATGCGGCCGCTCAAAGAGCTTGAGGCCGAAGCAATACGATTCGCGCTTGCCCATTATCGCGGGCAGATGTCCCGCGTGGCACGAAGCCTCGGGATTGGCCGCTCAACTCTTTACCGCAAATTGAGACAGCATGGCCTCGAACAAATTGTAGCAGGGCCGGGCTGCGAAGAAGGCGCGCAGCCAGTGCGCGCATGAGAGCAGCAGATTGTGGCAGCGGCCACAAGAAAAATTTGATGCCTGGCGCAGCGCGCGGGCAGTTTCGTGAGTTATTCTCTTGCGGCCGTGCATTAGTACGATTCAGCAGGCGGCATTCGAGTCGCTGCCGGTTTTTGGCCGGGCCAAGAGCTGGGGAGAGACGCAAGGCGGTGAATGGGATCAAGCGCTGTCTTTCTCGGGCAACGAGTTTGGCTGGCGCGCTGGGCATCGGGCTTTGTGCTCCGTTTTTCCCAATCGCAAATCTTCATGCCCAAAGCACTTCCCAAGAGCAAAAACCGGCGGCGGCCGCCAGCCGC
>JAFMSB010000243.1 GCA_017353815.1 Methylocapsa sp.
ACATCCAGAGGCGCCGCCTCGGCCGCTGTCGGGGCAGCCGCAGGAGTGCTCCCCTTTATTTCCGCTACGCAGCGGCTGTAAAACTGCGGCCAGGTCGCCTCCCCGAGCGTCCCCGCAGCCTTGGCGGCTTGATATTTTTGGCTGCATTCGTGGCGCACGTCTTGGGCGGAACTTCCGGTAGGCAAGATCGTGCTGGAAAAGACGGCTCCCGCTGCAAAACCAATCACCATAAAGAGACGGCGGGCAACCATGCGAATTCTCCCTTGAGGCAATTTTGCAACGCAAAGCTATAAGGCGCGAATTTTGCGGCAAGTCAAACGTAAACAATGGGCAGCTTTATCGCCGCTGTGCCCAATTCGTCCGCAGAGCGAATGGCCGGCTATCCCAGCCACGCGCCCGTTTGAGACGTGCCACTGGCAGACTGCGCCAGGCGGCTTACGCCGCCGGATCCGCATCCTTTTTTTGGATGCCTTCGCCAAGGGCAAAGCGCACAAAATCCTTTATGCGGATCGGGGCCCCGGCGCCTTTCGCCACCTCCGCAATTGCCTGGCCGATGGTCTTGTTGGCATGCTCGCCATGAATCGATGGCTGATCGATAAGACATACTTCTTTGAAGAACGAGCTTAGGCCCGAGTCGACAATTTTTTTGAGGACATGCGCAGGCTTGCCTTCATTCTTGCCCTCGAGCACCGCTCTTTCCCGCCCGATAAGCGCGGGATCAAGACTGGCCGGATCGATGGCAATCGGATTGGCTGCAGCGATATGCAGCGCGATCAGCCGCGCAAGCGGTGCGAGTGCTTGCGCTTCGGCCTCCGATTCGAGGGCAACGGCAACGCCAATTTTTCCCAAGCCTTCGGCTGCCTGATTATGGACATAGTGGCCGATGATGCCCTTGTCGACATCGACTGCCGCGGCACGCCGCAAGGTCATATTTTCGCCGATGATGGCGATTGCGCCGGTGATTGCTTCGCCGACCGTGCCGCCGCCAGGGTAGCTCGCTGCTTCCAAAGCCGCGGCATCGGCGCTGCCAGATTTGAGTGCCGCTGCAGCGATGTTTCTCGCCAAGGCCTGGAAATCTGCGTTGCGAGCCACGAAATCGGTTTCCGAATTGAGCTCGATGATGGCAGCATGATGGCCCTGCACGGCGACGGCCACCAGCCCTTCCGCCGTTACCCGGCCGGTCTTTTTGGCCGCTTTCGACAAGCCTTTTTTGCGCAGCCAATCAATCGCCGCTTCGGTATCTCCGCCGGTCTCGCCAAGGGCAGTCTTGCAATCCATCATGCCGGCGCCGGTTCTATCGCGAAGCTGCTTCACCATATCCGCGGTCACATTCGTCATATTCAAATTCCTCTTTGGTCCGGGAGCGCCCAGAGCAGCCATATGGAGCCCGCGAGCCTATGCGCCAAGCTCATCGGGCGGCCAGCTTAGTCCTGATGATGGATGCGAGCTAGGCGGCGGTGAGACTGCGCGCGTGCTCGATCCAGCGATCGCGCTCGATCCGCCCGGCAAGCTTGAGTTCGTGATCGATTCTGGCCGCATCCTCCGCGCGCATCGCGGCGATCTGCCAATAATGGAAAATACCGGCGTCATTAAGCTTTTTCACGATCTGGGGCCCGATGCCGGGAAGTTTGGCGAGATCATCCGGCGCGCCGCGCGGGGCCGTAAGCGTCTCGAAGGCCTGCCCCGCCCCGGCCTGCGCCTCGGGGAGCACCGCTTCGCCTGCTGCTGCCTGCGTGGCAGCAGCCGCAGGAAGCTCCTCGGGGACCGGCGCCTCCATCTCGCCGATGTCAATTCCTGCGGCACCCTGGGCGCGCGAAATGCCATCGATCGCCGCCCGCGCGGCAAGATCGCAGTAAAGAGAAACGGCTCGCCCAGCGTCGTCGTTTCCCGGGACCGGGTGGGTTATCCCGTCCGGACTGCTGTTCGAATCGAGGATCGCGACAACGGGGATGCGCAACCGCCGCGCCTCCTTAATCGCCAATTGCTCCTTTACCGTGTCGATCACAAAAATCAGATCCGGGGTGCCTCCCATATCCTTGATGCCGCCCAGCGCCTTCTCAAGCTTGTCGCGCTCGCGTGAAATCATTAGCCTTTCTTTTTTGGTCAATCCGGAGGCACCGCCCGCAAGCATCTCGTCCAGCTTGCGCAAACGCTGGATCGACGCGGATACCGTTTTCCAATTGGTCAGCATTCCGCCAAGCCAGCGCGAGTTGACGAAATACTGCGCCGAGCGCTTCGCCGCATCGGCGATCGCTTCCTGAGCCTGCCGCTTGGTGCCGACGAAGAGCACGCGCCCGCCGCGCGCCACCGTATCCGATACGGCCTTCAATGCCTGGTGGAGCAGCGGCACCGTTTGGGCAAGATCAATGATGTGAATGTTGTTGCGCGTCCCAAAGATGTAAGGCGCCATCTTCGGGTTCCAGCGATGCGATTGGTGGCCAAAATGCGCACCCGCCTCGAGGAGGCCGCGCATCGTGAATTCGGGCAAAGCCATGAGTCATTTCTCCGGTTGGTGCCGCCGCAGAGCTTTTGGGCCGCTCTTTGCGCTGAGCGAAGAGCGGCCACCGGAAGCGGCCCTTAAAAGCAGGGCCGCGCGCTCGGCGTGAGGAATGGAGGCGCTTATAAGGCGGCAGGCGAGGGACCGCAAGGTTCGGCCCAAGGCTTGGCTGCCGCAGCGCCCGCCTGGCCTTTTCCGGCACATCGTCAGCTTATAATCATGTAATCATGCGCCATGGACGCCAAAGAGACACCGCCTCCCGCTGCCCTTACGCGCGTAAGGGCGCGCGCCCTGCTTTTGGGCGACCGCATCGCCACAGCCGGACTTGAACGCTCGGATATGATCTCGGCCACGCCGCTTGCTTTTCTTGCCGGGGCAAATGGCTTTGTCGCGCTCTACCGCTTCGGGGTCGCGGTGATGATCGGGCTTTCCCCTCTCGAAGAGGATGAGGTTCTGGGCCAAATCAAGTTGCGCCTGTCAGGTCCTCATAAGCACATCGACGATGAAACCGCGATTTTGGAAATTTCGCCCGAGTTCGACGATAAGTTCTCGCCGAGCGGGAGCCTTGCATTGAAAGATTCCTCGCCTCAGCGGCTGCTCGTTGTCGCCGACGCGCTCGCCAAAAGTGTCTCGCTCGGCCGCGACGAACGGGAGATCAACGCCGTCTTCGACATCATCGAGCCTTTTGCGGCAATGCTCGCGCGTAAGGGGCGGCCGCCTTGGAGGCGCCGCGCGGTGCTGAAACTCATCGGCCAAACGCTTCTTGCCCAGCACCGCGTCTCCGGCCGCGTGGCCGTTGAGGAAAAGCCCGATGTGCTCTGGGACCGGCCCGATCTCGAGCGGCTCTACACCAGGCTCGAAGACGAATACGAGCTCAAAGAGCGCGGCGGCACACTAAAGCACAAACTTCAAACGATCGTCGAGACGACACGGACTCTGACCGATATGATCGACGCCAATTTGGCGACGCGGCTCGAGGCAACAATCGTAATCTTGATCATCGCCGAAATCGTGATCTCGGTCGCACAGATCATTTTTTGGCGGCATTAAGAGGGCGGCAAGCCGCAAGAGCAAGCGCCTCCGCTTCCTCCGGCGCGGCCCATTTGAAATGCGGGAGCTGATGGCGCGCGAAGGTCAGCTGGCGTCTTGCATAAGTACACGTGTCGCATTTGGCGAGCCGCGCCGCCTCATCGAGCGGAATTTCGCCGGCAAGATGCGCGATCAAATGCTTAACGCCATGCGCGCGCATGACCGGCAGCGACGGGCCAAGGCGGCGCTCGCGGAGAGCCGCAACTTCTTGCAAGGCGCCTTGCCGGAGCATCGCATCGAAGCGGGCATTAATCCTTGCCTTCAAAGCTTCCCTCTCCGTTGCGACAAACAAGGCAAAAACTGTTGCCGGGTCAAGAAGCGGCGGCGCCCGTGCGGACTGGAATGACGAAAGACTTTTCCCCGTTGCCTCCAAGACTTCG
>JAFMSB010000244.1 GCA_017353815.1 Methylocapsa sp.
GTATGCGAGCACGACGTCACTGTTTGATCGCGTCGGCATCAACGAGGGGCAGCTGTGCTTGGATGTCGGCTGCGGTGGTGGTGACGTCACCTTAGAGCTTGCGAGACGAATTGGCCCGCGCGGCAAGGTTGTGGGGGCGGACATCGATGAGACGCAACTCGACATCGCCCGCGGCGAAGCGGAGGCGCAAGGAATTCGCAACGTGGAGTTCCGATTGTTCGACATCCGAGCCGCGGACGAGGGCATTGGCACTGGCTTCGACGTTGTTTATGCCAGGTTCCTGCTCACGCATCTTGCCAACCCATGCCGCGCTATCGCAGCATTTTATCGCTATTTGTGGCCCGGTGGGCTCGCCATTCTCGAGGACATAGACTTCGATGGCTATTTCACCTATCCCGAATCCAAAGCGTTTCAGCGATACAAGGAACTCTATTGCAAAGTGGTCCGGAGACGGGACGGCGATCCGAACATCGGGCCACGCCTGCCGATCCTGCTTTCTGACGGCGGCTTTGAGAAAGTTGAGATGACTGTTGTCCAGCCGATGGGAACTCAGGGCGAGGTCAAGCTCATGAACCCCATCACCTTGGAAAACATTGCTGATGCTATCCTGCAGGATGGCCTGGCCTCGCGGGAAGAAATCAACCCGCTAATTCAGGAGCTCTATCGGTTCGCGGAAAATCCGCGAACCGTGGCGGGGCTGCCGCGCGTCATTCAGGCCTGGGGCCGCCGGTCGGCGGCCAGCTAATTAGGAATGAACTCAGGACTAATGATCTCATTGGCAAGCGCGACCGGTTCCACGTGTGGCGCGGTCTCTGGCAACAGGCGAACCAGTCTCCCCTCCCCGGAAACGGAAATTGGAAAATAGCGAGCAGAGACCGGCGCCCGAAACCCGCGTCCAAAGGACAGAATTGCCGGAAGTTGCGAGGACCTGGATTCGAACCACAGCGTGCACTTTATATGCATCGCTTTCAACCGACGAAAAAATGCGAGCCAAATTGCGTCATGCTCGAAAAGCCGTGAGCTCGCTGCCAGAAATTCAATGTCGGGCGCCAACTCAAGTCGGTGTTATTCTGGCCAGCTTTACGAGGAGTGTGAGCAGATTTCAGAGCGCTGAACCGCCTGGACTTGCGCGGTACCATTTCGGCGCCCGGCCCGATCTGGCGGTCGTGGTTGTCTTTCCACGGGCAGCCACCAATCCCGATCGCCCCATAGCAAGAGCACGGGAATGCTGATTTTCGGATAGATCTTGGTTGCCGTTTGCCATGTTTTGGGGTTGCGGCCCAGACTGATGAAGGCGCGATACTGGCGCAAGATGAGCGCCCGGAGGCAGGCAGAAAATGCCCAACCCTCTTTTCACCCCAGACACTCATCTATTCCCAAATTCAGACCGTGCGGGCGCCCTCCGCGAATACGCCGCCAATGAGGACGGCTTCCACTTGGCTTGGAGCCGCGATCGTTGGCTCGCAGATCTGCAATAGGGCAACGGCCAATTGAATTGCCTTCTTGTCGCCGCGCGCGGCGTCGTTTGCGAGTTGAGTGACCGCGGCTTCGAGCTTCGAAATCCTTTTGCGCTTCCCATTCTCGGTGATGGTCACGGATTTGGTCATCGCCTTCATAAACAGGGTGGCGAAGTTCTTCGTGCCTTTGCTGCGCCCCTTCGGATTGCCCGAGACCCCCTTTTGGAACCGGTACTTGGCGGGAGGACGGCCATAGCCGACCTCATAGGACCCGGATTTCTTGGTGGTCATCTTGCCGCCCCTGCAAGGCCTTCGGATCTGTGACCCGCCCGAGTGGTTTTGCCGTCGCCCAGGGTCTCGGTCTGCGTGCGCTGGTCCGCGACCTCCTCAAAACTCTGCCCGGTCCCCGAGAGAATGGCTCTGTCTCCGGTGGCTGCTTCGTATCGCCTGAGGATGACATCGCAATAGCCGGGATCGTATTCGATCAGCCGGGCGCGGCGCCCCGACTTTTGGGCCGCGATCAGGGTCGTGCCGGAGCCGCCAAAGGGATCGAGCACGAGATCGCCCCGGCGGCTGCAGTCTTTAAGGGCGTCCGCGACAAGCGCGGCAGGCTTGACCGTCGGATGAAAGGCCAGCTCCTCGAGCCGCCCCGCCCGGAAACTGTTCACTCCCGGGTAATCCCAGACATTTGTCCGATAGCGGCCGGTATCGCCAAGGCCAAAAGTATTCAGGTGGGGCGCCGATCCGACCTTGAAGACAAATACAAGCTCGTGCTTTGAACGATAAAACCTTCCCATCCCGCGATTGGCCTTGTTCCAGATGCAGAGGTTTTTGAGCTCGAAAAAGACCTGCTCACCGGCGGTGAGGAGCTCGGCCATGTGGCGCCAGTCCATGCACACGAAAGCAATGGCGCCGTCCCGGCAGCAGGCTGCTGCCGGCCGCAAACTCTCGACGAGAAAGCGGGTGAAAGATACTCTGTCCATCTCGCCGACACCAATAGCGAAGTTGCGGTGGGCGGATGCGCCCCGACCCGCACACATAGCCGTCGATCGGAACATTGTAAGGCGGGTCGGTGAAGATCAGAGCGGCGGTCTCCTTTCCGAGAAGTCTTTCGTTGGCGTCGGCGTCCCGCGCATCCCCGCAAATGAGCTGATGGCGCCCGAGGATCCAAAGGTCTCTTGGCCGGCTCACTGAGGATCCGTCACCCACATAGACCGGGATCGTGTCTTCGGCCGCCGGATCGGAGCCATCGAGCGCGCTATCTCGGGCCTCGTCGAGCACAATCTCGGCCTCGCCAACGGAAAAGCCGGTGAGTTCTATTTCAAAGTCGAGATCGATCAGACCCTGGAGCTCGAGAGCAAGCAGCTCGCGGTCCCAGCCGGCGTTTTGTGCCAATTTGTTGTCGGCCAGAATATAGGCGCGGCGCTCGGCATCGCTCAAATGGGACAGTCGAAGCACCGGGACGCGGTCAATCTTGAGAAGCTTGGCGGCCGCGACCCGGCCGTGGCCGGCGATGATCTGGCCATCGTCGCTGATCAACACCGGATTTGTGAAGCCAAACCGTTCGATGCTGCTGACGATCTGTTTGATCTGCTTTTTGGAATGGGTGCGGGCATTGCAGTCATAAGGCCGCAAAGAGGACGGAGAAACAAATTCAATAATGGGACGGGACATTGAACCCGGCGATGGCTCGATCGCTGCCTGCGATCTCCTGATCCAGAGCGTGCAGTTGACGCACGAGCGGGTCGAGCGCCCTGCGCACACAGGCCGGGATCGTCGCGTCGTCTTCCGCCTGAATGAGCCCTGCCAATTCCCGAGCGTTCCTGAGCCCCTGCGCCGCGATAACACCAATCTCGGCCAGATGCCCGCGAAGCGCGTTGATCAGTTGCGTGCGTTGCGCCACCAGCATCTCGCGCGTCTTGTGATGCATGAGCGCCGCCTGGTTCTCCAGCGTACGCACGCCGATAAAGCGCATCGAAGGCCTTGCCACCGCTTCGCAGATACCAGCGGCATCGGCCGCGTCATTTTTCTGCCTGCGCACATAGGGCTTGACATAGGCCGCCGGCATGATCCGCACGTCATGGCCAAGCTTGATCAGCTCACGCTCCCAATGATGGGCCGAGCCACAGGCTTCCACCCCGACAAGGCACGGGGCATTTGGGCGAAGAAGACAAGAACATCCTTGCGCCGGAGCGCCTTGGAAACGATCACGCGTCCAGAAGGGTCAACACCGTGAACGTGAAAAACATGCTTGGCCAGATCAAGGCCAACGGTCGTGACAGAAGATAAATCGGAGATAGGCTTTCCCATGGACGGCGCTCCTTAAGAGGGTTGCTCAACGACAACCATCTTGGCACAGCTCTCATTCGAGCCAGATGCCGGTCCGGGCGCCGTCCACATCATCAAATTAACAAAGTCTCGCCGAGTGCAAGTGCTACAGTGAGCTATGAAGCCCATTTCTTATGCGCGCCATCGATTTCCACCTGACGTCATTCGGCATGTC
>JAFMSB010000245.1 GCA_017353815.1 Methylocapsa sp.
GAGATGACGGCAAAAGAAAAGCACGGCATTCCGGCCGATGGCTCGAAGGGCCTCTCCCACCGGGCGCGCGCTTTCCAAGCCTTTGCGCGCGCTTGCCTTTAGTAGAATTAAATAAACTTGTTGACAATCATTAAACATCATTCATGATCTCCTCCATCGGGCGCATAAAGCTTGATTTGCGGCGGCTGCAAAATATATTGTTGCAGTGCAAAAACGACGATTGGCGGGACGGTGATGTCCGAAATCTGGAATACCAAAGATGGCCCGCGGCGGGTGCGTTTCGATCCGCCGACGGTGCGCGAGGCAATCGTGGCGGCCCAGGGGTTGACTGGTGATCCCGGCCAGCAAGCCGAAATCGCCGCCGCATTGATGGAAGTCCCAATCGGGGATGTGCGCGCCCAGATCGCAGCAATGGGTCCGCCGCGCCATAGGGCAAAGATTGTGACCTCGAGTGGCCGCGACGGGAATGCAAGAGCGGTAATCGTGGAAAAAAGACCAAGCCGGCATTTTGCGGCGGCCCAAGGCTTGCCTCGCCAGCAACTTGCCGCGCAGCCATTTTCCCGGCCGTCCCCGGTGGACGGCCTCTCGTTCCTGCGCCCGCCCCTCCTCGAGCGAAAGCCGGCCCGGACTTGATCCGCACTTCCGGCGCGAGCCGGCGCTTTTTAGCACACCCTGCCCGCCGAGACCCGCATAGGCAGAAAACCGCGGCGGCAAGATAGGCGGCGGCCCGGCAATCATGCGGGCAGCCGCGCCACGGCATGCTTCAGCCTCGCTGGCCAGCCTTCAGCCGGCCGCTGCGCTTGCTGCGAAAGCTCCAGGCATGGCGCAAATTCGCCAAATGTGGTGAACTGTTTCTTAACGCATCGCGGCGACTCTTTGGGTGCGGCTTAAGTGCCGGCGCACGAATCAGAATTGTAACGCGGGCAGGAAATTTAGCCTCGGCCCTGGCGCTATTTTTGACCGCGGGCCGCCGGGCAATTAACCCGGTCGAACAAGCCAGAAATGCGGCAGCGCTGGGGTGGAGTTGAGCGAAAATGGCAATATCCTCGCAGATCGCGCCAGCAGCCAGCGAGGGATTTGCGATCTATGTGCACTGGCCGTTTTGCTTATCGAAATGCCCTTACTGCGACTTCAACAGCCATGTGCGCGCGAACCCGCCTGATGAGGCCCGCTTCGCCAGGGCCTTTGGCTCAGAGCTCGCGCATCGCGCGCAGATGACTAAAGGCCGTGTGGTTTCTTCGGTTTTCTTCGGGGGCGGCACGCCATCCTTGGTGACTCCCGGTTCAATTGCTCATATCCTCGATGCCATAGCGCTCTGTTGGCAAATTGCTGAAAACGCCGAAATTACTCTTGAAGCTAACCCCACCAGCGTCGAGGCGGGGCGATTTCATGGCTTCCGGTCGGCGGGGGTAAATCGCGTTTCTCTGGGTGTGCAGGCAACCAACGATTGCGATTTAAAGATGCTCGGGCGGGCTCATACCGCCGCCGAGGCGCTGCACGCTATCGATCTCGCGGCATCGGTCTTCGGCCGCTATTCCTTCGATTTGATCTATGCGCGGCCTGGGCAAGCTCCCGCGAGCTGGAGGAAAGAACTCGCAGCCGCGCTTTCGCGCGCCAACGATCATGTCTCACTCTACCAGCTCACAATCGAAGACGGCACGCCGTTTGCGCGCCTGCGCGATGCGGGAAAACTTAGCCTGCCCGATGCCGGCTGCGCCCGCGAATTATGGGATGTGACGCAAGAGGTCACGGATAAAGCGGGGCTTCCCGCGTATGAAATCTCGAATCACGCCCGGCCTGGAGCGGAAAGCCGGCATAATCTCATCTACTGGCGCTATGGCGAATATGCCGGAGTGGGCCCCGGCGCACATGGCCGGATACTATCGCCTTCGGGAAGGCGTGCGCAAGCGGCGGAGCGCCAGCCGGAAAAATGGCTCGCTGCCGTAGAAAGCCATGGCCATGGCTTGGTCGAGGACGAGCTATTATCACCGGAAGAGCAGGGCGACGAATTTCTTTTGCTCGGGCTGCGTCTTTCGGAAGGCATAGAACCTGGGGCATTCGAGGCCGTTTCCGGGCACGGGCTCAATTCTCGCCGGATTGCCTCGCTCATAGCCGACGGCATGGTCGAATATACGCCACAGGGGCGGTTGCGGGTGAGCGCGGAGGGTTTTCCGGTGCTTGATGCTGTGGTTGCCGACCTCGCCGCTTAGCGCGCTCTCCGCTCGGCCGGAATCGGCCGAGTGATAAGAAACCCAGTTCAGGAAGCGCGGCGAACCGAGGGTGAATGGAGCGGCACGCGGCGGCCCGGCAGAGGCGGGCGCCGCGCCTTAGACGGCCGCATCAATCGTCGTTCATCGGATCAAGCACCGCGCCGCGCGCGCTAACAGCGCGAGGCTCCGGCTCGCGCGGCACCTCGCTGATGAGGGGCATCGATTCCTCGCCCGCAAGCGGGCTGACTCCGTCGCGCTGATAAATGTCCTCGCGGAATTGCGCCTGCCCGTCGGGCGCCGCCCAGGCGGTTATATAGACCCAATAGACGGGAATCGGAGTTGCGAGCTTGACATCCTCGCGCGCGCCGTCCCGGATAACCTGGTCGATATGCGCGCGGTCCCAGCCGGGCGTGTCCTTAAGTAGCCAAGTCACATAATCGCGGACATTCTGGACCCGGATGCAACCCGAGGAGACAAAACGGTCATCGTCCCCAAAAATGGTTTTTTCGGGCGTGTCATGCATATAGACGCCGTAAGGGTTGTTGATATTCACCCGGACAACACCGAGCGAATTCACGTCGCCGCCTGGATCCTGGCGGAATTTATAATTTACCGCATCAAGCGAATTCCAATTTATCTGGCCGGCTTGAAGCTCCCGCCCATCCTTATCGAAAATGCGGATGTTGTGCTCGCGCAGATAGTCCGGATTTCGTTGCATCCGCGGGATAAGATCTTTGCGGATGATAGAGACGGGAACCGTCCAATAGGGATTGAAATTGATATCGATGGCCTTCGTCATCATGACGGGCGATTGGCGGTCGATCTTGCCCACGCCCGCGGCATGACGGGTGGCAACCATGCCGTTTTCGACCGTTTCGACCTCCATCGCCGGGATATTCGCAACCACATAGCGCTGGCCAAGATCTCCGGAATAGGAACGCAGGCGGACGAGGTTCACCTCAAGCTGGTGAAGCCGGAAATCGGCAGGGACATTGAGCGCGGCGAGTGTCTCGTTGGAAACTATTCCGCTCTCGATCAGTCCGTGTCTCGCCTGAAAACGCTTGACGGCCGCGTCGACATAGGAATCGAATACCGGCGAGAGTCCCGTGGAGGCATCCAGATCGCCCGATGTTATAAGCCGTTTGCGCAAAGCGATCACAGCCTGCCCGCTTGCGCCAAGCCTTAACTTTTGGCCCGCGGGGACGATGTTCCATCCGCCAGCGGTAACGATGCGGCGGTAAGTCTCGATCGCCTGGTCCATTGCGAGCAGCGTCTCTGGCGAAAGCACGGGGGCAGACGAGCGGTTGGCCGCAAGGCGCGGATCGGCGTCATAACGCTGCGCCCACTCGGCCTGGGAGCCGAACAGCGCTGGATCCGCCGCCGCGCTTCCGCAACCGCCAAAAATTGCCGCCATGCATAGGGCAAGGCACGCTTGAGATGCTCGGCGGTGCGCCCTCCGCGACGGTTCTGCTCGCGCCATGTCTCTCACCGATCTGACCTCCTATCTCCGAGCCTCCACCCGCCGCCGCATTGCCTTTGCACCGGCAACGGAGCCACCCGCGCGCGAAATCGCGCGAATAGGGCGGGTTACGCCCGGGGCCCCTTGGCCCTTGAGTTCGGGCCCAGCACTTGCGCGGCTGCCGGGGCGCCGCCAGCTCGCCATGGAGATGGCGCCATAATGGTTAAAAAAGGCACAATCAGGGAAGCAAAGTTATAAACGCCAGCTAGCCTTGCACCGGGCGATC
>JAFMSB010000246.1 GCA_017353815.1 Methylocapsa sp.
GCCAGCCTCCTCCTTTCGGGCCTCGATCCCGGCGTTGCCGTCAAAGCGCTTTGCGCCGCCATGGGCGCACCCGCCGATGTCTCGGGTGCCGCCCATTTGCCCTCTTTTGCTGCCGCCCGCCAAGGCTTTGACCAAGCGGTCACGGCATTGCGCCTCGAGGGCTTTGCGCCTTCCGTCGCGGGCCGCCTTGCTCTCCTCGAAAAAGAGCTCAAAGGGTTTGCCCCGATGGCTAGGCTCGATGCGCCCGCATCGGAAGAGCTTTGGCGGGCCATTCGCGATGCCGCGCCCCTCGCTGAACCCTGCGAAAAAATCATCTGGCGAATATCGGTCATGCCAACGGCCGGGCCGCAGATCGCAGAAGGGGTTCGCCGCGAGCATCACGCCGAAGCGTTATTTGATTGGTCAGGCGGCCTCCTTTGGCTTGCGCTTGAACCCTGCTCCGATTGCGGCGCGGAGCTCATCCGCAGCTTGATCGCGCGAATTGGAGGCGGCCATGCCACGCTTATCCGCGCGCCGGACGAGCTGCGCGCAAAAATCCCTGTCTTCGAGCCGCAAGCGGAAGCCCTAACTGCATTGTCGCGGCGGCTCAAAGAGGCTTTCGATCCTTATGCCATTCTCGAGCCCTTCCGTATGCAGCCGGAATTTTAAAGATGCAGACGAATTTTTCCCTCGCCCAGCTCCAAAATCCGGACATGGCGGAATCCGATAAAATCCTTCGCGCCTGCGTGCATTGCGGCTTTTGCAGCGCGACCTGCCCAACCTTCGTGCTGCTCGGCGATGAGCTCGATAGCCCGCGCGGGCGCATTTATCTCATCAAAGACATGCTCGAAAACGGTAAGCCCGCCGATGCGACGGCGGCCAAACATATCGACCGCTGCCTCTCCTGCCTTGCCTGCATGACCGCCTGCCCATCCGGCGTGAACTATATGCATCTTGTGGATCACGCCCGGCAACACATCGAGGCAACCTATAGGAGACCGCTCGCGGACCGGCTTGTGCGCAAAGCGCTCGGCTTCGTTCTGCCGCATCCAAACCGGCTGCGCCTTGCCCTTGCCTTGGCGCGATGGACAAAACCTTTTGAGGCTCTGTTTTTGCGCCTCGGCGCCTCCGGGCGCCGGCTTGCCGCGATGCTCCGGCTTGCCGCAAATTCCGGGCGGACAAGCGGGCCCGCTCCGTTTCCCGCTCCGGCCCTGCTTGCGTCACGCCCGAAGGCCCGGGTGGCGATCCTTCGCGGCTGCGTGCAGCCCGTGCTCCGCCCAGAGATCAATGAGGCGACAATCCGCCTATTCTCGCGGCTCGCAATCGAGTGCGTGAGTTTGCGCGGCGAAGGCTGCTGCGGCGCGCTCCTTCATCATTTGGGTCAAGAGAAGGCCGCGCTCGCTCAAGCGCGCGCAAACATCGATGTCTGGAGCAGGGAAATTGCCCGAAACGGGCTCGACGCGATCGCGATCACGGCCTCGGGCTGCGGAACGATGATCAAAGATTACGGTTTCCTGCTGCGCAAGGATAAATCCTATGCAGAAAAGGCCGCGCGTGTTTCGGCGCTCTCGAAAGACGTGACGGAAATGCTTGCCGCCCAGGAGCTCCCGGCGCCTGCCAATCTGCGGCCGGTTACGGTTGCCTATCATTCGGCTTGCTCAATGCAGCACGGCCAGAGAATCGATGCTGTTCCCCGCGAGCTCTTGCGCCGGGCAGGCTTTGAGGTTCGGGCGATTGCCGAAAGCCATTTGTGCTGCGGCTCGGCCGGGACCTACAATATTTTGCAGCCGGAAATTGCCGAGAGGCTGCGCGACCGGAAAATTGCAAATATATTGGCGGCATCGTCCGATGTCATCGCCACTGGAAATATAGGCTGCATCATTCAGCTCGCGGGCGCTTCGCCGGTCCCTGTGCTGCATACGATTGAGCTTCTCGATTTCGCCTATGGCGGGCCAGCGCCTGACTTTATGAATCGTTTGAAATTGGTAACTTAGGCCGCAAGAAAGGCCATAAGCGCAATTTTTGGCCAATAATCTCGGGGATCGCGCGGTAAAGAAAAGCCCCCGCGCCGTGCTGCTCCCCGCCGGGCTCGGAGCCCGCGAGACATGCTGGCTGCTATCTGCGGAAAGTCGCGCTTGAGACGGGAAGCAAGATTAGGAGGCGCCACGACCTAACTTCGTCATTTCACTACGATGTTGCAGCCTGTCCTTGTGCCTTGGCCGGGGCCTTCTCGACGATGGCCTTTGCGGGCCGGCTCGGGGTGGCGTTACTCGTCTTGCGGGCCGAGTGGCCGTCCCAATGTTCAAGTAAACATCATCGGAAGGCATGCCGTATTCTTTTAGCTTTTGCCTGCATTTATCGCGGCGGCGCACCCCAGCAACATCGTGATCCGGCACAATCCGCATATGCTGAAAAAAGGCGCTTCCTCATGGCGCTGTCCTCCCTTTGTTCAGCAATTCCTTAACAAGTGAGAATTTGCCCTTTCGCGGCGGCTGCCGGCTGCATTGACGGAATTAGTGGCAAGCGCTATGTGAGAAGGTTCGGCTGGAGCTTAATCAGCGAATGAAAAAATATGTCATTCCAGGTCTGATAGCGCTTGGTGCTTGCGGCGCGCTCGTCTTGTCGTCCGTTGCTTTTTCCGGACTTGCCTCTTCAACGTTTGAAGCAGTGATAGCCCTGCGGGATCGCATCAAACGCAGCGCTGCCATTTTCGAAGCCTCAGTGAACCCAAGCCTGCCAAACGTGCTGATAATCGGTGACAGCATCTCGATTTCCTATATTTTGCCCGTGAGGAAAAGGCTGGAAGGGGTCGCAAATGTGATCCGCCCCGTGGCAAATTGCGAAAGCACGCTGAGCGTTCTCGAAAATCTTGACCGCTGGCTCGGTCAATCCAAATGGGCCGTGATCCATTTCAATGCCGGGCTGCATGACTTGGCACATGTTCAATCCGAGGGCGTTGCACCCGGAAAGCAAACCATGGTCCCGGTCGAAAATGGCCCTCGCTGGGTTTCAATCGATGCGTACCGGTCAAACCTTGAGACGATCGTAGGGCGTCTCGAAAAGACGGGTGCAAGGCTGATATTTGCGACCACCACGCCTGTTCCGGGCGGCGCAAAAAGCCGAGTTCCCGAAGACGTGGCGCGTTACAATGAAGTTGCCCTTGCGGTGATGCGCGAGCACGGTGTGCAGATTGACGATTTATATTCGGCTGTCGTGGAATCTGCTTACCAATACCAAAAGCCGCAAGACGTCCATTTCTACCCCGAGGGAAGCGATATACTCGCCAGCCGCGTCGCGTCGAGCATCAAGGCGCGCTTGATTCAATAGCGAGTACGGATAAACGTTCGCACGGATTTTGTTGTTTTGACTCTGGTGGCACGCTCGGAGTCACATTGGGGCGCTCGGTTCTACAACCCTGCGGTAAAGATGCCAGCTCGCATGTGCCAGGATGGGCACCGCGAGCGCCAGCCCGACGAATACCAGCAAGAGCCCGGCAGTAAGGACCGCCGCGATGATCAGCCCCCACACCGCCATGGTGAAAGGGTTCGCCAGCACGGACCTAACTGAAGTCTGAACCGCCGCCAGGGCTCCGACATCGTGGTCTAGAACCACGGGAAATGAGACGGCGCTGATGCTCAGCGCCACCACTGCGAAGACAAAACCGATGGTGCTGCCCAATCCGATAAGTATCCAGCCTTCCGGCGTGGCCAGAATAGTCGTGACAAGCGCTATGAAAGACTTAGGTGGCGCGGTTCCAAAAAGCGACATGAAAAGAGACTGGGCCGCGAATATCCAAGACACAAAAATCACGAACAGCAACAGAGCGACCGGCAGGATTGATAAAATCGATCGCGAGCGCACCGCCTCCAGCACGGGCCCCCATGAGGCGTCGAGGCCAAGCTCCCGGCGGCGGCTCATTTCATACAATCCAATCCCCGCGAAGGGACCAACCAGAGCA
>JAFMSB010000247.1 GCA_017353815.1 Methylocapsa sp.
CGGAATACTCGTGACGGTAAATCTCTGGGCTTCCGCGGCTTTGGCTGATCCGGCCTTGGAGGGAAATGGCGCGCCCTGGCCGGATACAAGGCTCGCGCGCGTCGAGGTTCTGGCTCTCATCGAAAATCTCAATGCCCGCCTCCTTTGCGCCTCCTGCACGGTCACCGGGGTGCTCGAAAAATGGTGCGCCGGTCACAAACTGGCGAGCGATCCCGCCGTTCGTGCAAACCGGGTCGCGGGCTCCGAAAAGCCTATTTCGCCGGAACAGAGGCAAAGGCTGCAAATTGGCCCGGACGAAGCCATCGTCTACCGCCATGTCGAGCTCACCTGCGGCAGCCATGTGCTTGCCGAGGCCGACAACTGGTATGTGCCGGGCCGGGTCGGGGCGGCGATTAACCACGTGCTGATGACGACCGATACGCCGTTCGGCCGGGCAGTGCAGAGCCTAAATCCAGTGCGGAAGAATTTGTCGGTAGAAATCCTGTGGGCGCCTCTTCCCGACGGATGGGAGCTCGGGCCGCTTCCTCCCGACAGGCCAGGGGAGGCATTGGCGATGCCCTGGCAGCTTTTCGAGCATCGCGCGCTCATTTATAATGATAAGCAAGTTCCTTTCTCAGAAGTCAGAGAAACTTTCACGCGCGAAGTCTTGGCCTTCGGGCCGCCTTAAAAGATTCCTGCATGGCTTCGATCGGTCCGGTCTTGCGGCCTATTTTCGCTTATCTGCGGCAAGCAGAAGCGCGAGATGCCTTGGCGGCGCTCTCCGGTCTTCTGCGGCGCGCCGCCGATATCGTGTTTCCTCCCGGTTGCCTTAGCTGCCGGCAATCGACCGCGGCCGAGGGCGCGCTTTGTTCAGCCTGCTGGGCGCGTGTGCGTTTCATCGAGCGCCCTCTTTGCGCGCGGCTGGGCACGCCTTTCGCTGCGGATTTGGGCGAGGGCGGCCTCCTCTCGCCGGAAGCAATCAGCAATCCGCCGGTTTTTTCCCGCGCCCGTGCCGTTGCCCATTTCGACGACGGGCCGGTGCGGCAATTGGTGCACCGGCTCAAATATTATGACCGTTTGGAGCTCGCAAAGCCGCTTGGCAAATGGATGGCGCGCGCGGGGACAGAACTCCTAACAGAAGCCGAGCTCATCGTGCCGGTTCCCCTTCACCGCACCCGCCTCATCTCGCGCCGCTTTAATCAGGCAAATGCGCTCGCACAAACAATCTCGGCCGGGTGCGGAGTGCCCGTCGATCCTTTGCTGCTTGTGCGCGTTAAGCCGACGCCGCCTCAGGTCGGCCTTTCGCGCTCCCAACGCACGCTCAATCTGCAGGGAGCATTCCGGATCGCCGATGGCGCGGGCGCGCGCATCGAAGGCAAGGCGGTGGTCCTCGTCGACGATGTCATGACATCGGGCGCAACCGCCAATGCCGCCTCGCGTACCCTTTTGCGCGCGGGCGCGAAGCGCGTCGACGTGCTGGTTTTCGCCCGCGTGGTATAAAGCACGGGTTTGCGGCGCCTTCGCCGGCTGGCAAAGCGGCGCAGGCGCAGAAGGCGGCAATGGCCACCGATTGCATTCCTTCAAGGATGCCTTCGCCCGCAGATCCAGCCGCCACAGGCCGCATGACTCGTTTGCAGACAAAGCCCGGCGGAGTATCGCCGAGCTGCCAGCCCCGGCGCTCCTCTCATCCATGGTGAGCACGGACAATATATTGACAAATTCTATGCAATCACTATACTTTACTGCGGTTTACCGGCTGGGCAGGGAGGATCCGATGACTGCTTTCATCCTAGGAACCGTCATTTTGGGAGCCGCGCTGGGCCGCCGCCCCCGCCACGTGCTTGTTCTTGCACCTTTGAGCTTGGCTCTCGCCTGCCTCATAATCCTAGAGCCTCACTTTTGGCCGCTGTCCACATGGCCTAAGATCCTGCAATATTTGGCGCTCGGGGGGAGCCTCCAATTCGGCTTTACTCTGCAAGCCTGGCGGCAGTGCATGAGCGCCGTCTTGCAGCGGCACATGATTAAATGGACCATGCGCGGGAAGCGCAATGCTGCCCCGCGCGAAGTGCCCGATCTCAGCAAAGCTTCAGCCCGTTTGGCATCGAATCGACCGGCCAGGTGAAAACCCGCGGGACCGTCTCGCCGCGCCGGATCGATTTCTTGGTACCGAACCCAACAGCCGCGCAAGCACGCGCCGTGCGGCAAGGCAAAACAAAATTGGTATGGTTCGCGCATGTTTTGGCCGCTATCTCTCGCGTGGCCAGAGGGCAACCGCGTCGCGAAAGCGAGCTCCCTCAAAATCAGGCATTTTGGAAAGGCAAGCATGAGAAAGAGCCAGGGCCGGCCTAATCTGTTCATTGCCACGCCTTGTTTCGGCGGGCTTGTCTCGCAGCATTACATGCAGTCGGTCCTTGCCCTGGTGCAATTCGGATCGATTGCCGATTTCGACGTAACGCTTGCCTTGCTCGGGCATGATTCCCTCATTACGCGCAGCCGCAACACGCTCGTAAGCCAATTTTTGCAAACATCCTCGACGCATCTCTTTTTCGTCGATGCAGATATCTGCTTTGAACCCGAGCAAGTCTTCCGCATGCTCTCTTTCGACCGGGAGTTCATCGCCGGAATTTACCCCCTAAAAGTCATCGATTGGAGCGAGTCTGCCATCGTAAGGGCAGCTACTGCCCGCGAATCATTCTCCACCGCCTCCTTTCTTTATGTCGGCACGCTCTGCACGGGGGATCAGCTCGAGCGCGAGGGAGAATTCGCCACCGCGATCTATTCCGGCGGAGGCTTCATGCTCCTCAAGCGGGAAGTCATCGAGCGGATGATTGCGGCATATCCTGAGACGCAATTCACGAGCGCCCATGCCTATTCGAACGCCAGAGCCGGCCAGAATTATGCGCTTTTTGATTGCATGATCGACAAGGACACGGGCGCCTATATAAGCGAGGATTTTGCGTTTTGCCAAAGATGGCGCGATATCGGCGGCAAGATCTGGCTCGATACCAGCGGCAAGCTTATTCATACCGGGGCTTACAATTTTTGCGGTGATCCGAAGACCCGTTACTCGGCCGAATTTTCTCGCGGCTGCTCTTCTCTCCCAGCCGCGTAACTTTATCTCCGGCGCCCGATAGCAGCCTTTCGCCCAAGAGCCTGAGCCATCTTTCAGCATGCGCGAGCGGCGCCTCGCCGTTACAATACCAGCGGCATTAGGTAGTGACCGATGCCCAATCTCGTGGGGCAATTGAGGCGATAGGCTCCTTCGCCCCAAGCTCGCGATTCTCCGGCCCGGTGCGCGCCGCCCGCGGCGCGCTCATCATGCGGCGGAACCCAAAGGCCCGGAGGAAATCGGAAGTATCATACGGACCCCAATAGCTGCCGCGCATTCCGCGCAACGGAGGTGCGCCCAGCGCAACCTCACGCCCCGCGCCTCTCCACCGGCCCCGCCGAAGCTGGGACACGGTGGTAAATCCGGGCCAGCTGCGCCGCCAGGTCATTCCTTCTTTCCCGTAGCTATGATAACTGAACAAGGTGCGAAGCAAGCAGGCAGCATATCGATACGTTCGATTCGCAAGCCTGCTTTAGGAGACGCCCATGCTGAACATCAAAAACGCGCTTGTCCTTACTTTTACGGCCTTGGCGCTCATGGCAGCGAGCGCCGCGCCCCTGGCAGCCGCAACGCATTTGAGCCTCCCCTGGAAAACAGGCGCTGCCGACCCCTGCGAGAAAGACTGCAAGATGCGCGCAGATTCCTGCCGGGAGCAGTGTGCCCACCCCGAAGAGCCCGAGCAGTGCATCGTGGACTGCTCGCGATCCGAATGCGATGATAGCTGCAACAAGCTTGAGGACGGATGCAAGCGGCATTGCCAGAGTCCCAAAGGCTGAGGGAGGCGCGGCCCAGGTGGAACCGGCGTAGCCCAAGGGCAAGGCCTGCGGGATTG
>JAFMSB010000248.1 GCA_017353815.1 Methylocapsa sp.
CCACACGGTCTCGGTCTGGGGCTCTACCCCTTGGTTGCCGTCAAGCACGCAGACAGCGCCATCGAGCACACGCAGCGAGCGCTCGACCTCGATCGTGAAATCGACATGGCCGGGGGTGTCGATGATGTTCAGGCGCTTGCCCTGCCAGAAGGTCGTCGTCGCGGCCGAGGTGATCGTGATCCCGCGCTCTTGCTCCTGCTCCATCCAGTCCATGGTGGCGGCGCCTTCATGGACTTCGCCGATCTTGTGGGATTTGCCGGAGTAATAAAGTATCCGCTCCGTCGTCGTGGTCTTGCCCGCGTCGATATGGGCCATGATACCGAAATTGCGGTAGTCTTCGATGGGATGGCTGCGAGGCATGGCAAATTCCTTCGGCGAAAAAGGGACCAACTATGGCAGGCTACCAGCGATAATGAGCGAAGGCGCGGTTGGCTTCGGCCATCCGGTGGGTGTCCTCCCGCTTCTTGACCGCATTGCCGCGGTTGTTTGCGGCATCCATTAGTTCGGCCGACAAGCGGTCGACCATCGTCTTATCGTTGCGGCCGCGCGCAGCATTGATGATCCAGCGGATGGCAAGCGCCTGGCGGCGCTCGGAGCGCACCTCGACCGGAACTTGATAGGTCGCGCCGCCCACCCTTCGCGAGCGGACCTCAATCGAAGGAGAGACATTATCAAGCGCCTGCTTGAAGACCGCGAGCGGTTCGGATCGCGCCTTCTGCTCGATCGAATCGAGGGCGCCATAGACGATTGCTTCGGCAATCGATTTCTTCCCATCGTGCATAATCGAGTTCATAAATTTCGTAACGACGACATCACCAAACTTGGCGTCCGGAATAATTTCCCGTTTTTCGGCGCGATGGCGGCGCGACATCCCATGGCTCCATCCAAAACTGCGAAATTCTCGTGCTTCCGCCGCTTACGGCTAAGCCGCCGCAGGCGGCAAATATAAACTCATTTCGGCCGCTTAGCTCCATATTTGGAACGCCGCTGCTTGCGATTCTTGACGCCTTGCGTATCGAGCACGCCGCGCAAGATATGGTAGCGCACGCCGGGCAGATCTTTGACCCGCCCGCCGCGGATCATGACCACGGAATGCTCCTGAAGATTATGGCCCTCGCCCGGGACGTAGCCGATGACCTCAAACCCATTGGTCAGCCGCACCTTGGCAACTTTGCGCAGCGCCGAGTTGGGTTTTTTTGGCGTGGTCGTATAAACGCGCGTGCAGACGCCGCGTTTTTGCGGGCAAGCGCCGAGATGGCGTGCCTTTTCGCGATAGATCTTTTCCCGCCGCGGCTTGCGGATCAGTTGGCTTATCGTAGGCATCCCTCGTCTCTACTTCTTTCCTCAACGCAAGGCCGGCGATCCCGGACGACTTCCGCAGCAGACATCACACCGCCGCAAGCTCAGCCGGTCTGGCGCGCGCTTAGGCAGAGGACCACGGCAGTTTGCCGCGTTCGTGCTTTTTGGCCGGCCGGGCGGAATCCTTCCGCCGTTGAGCGATCGTCACTGTGCTAGATATGACAGCGTTTAGGTTCGAATTCTCCGGGCAAGGCTCCGCGGAAGCCAAAACCTACTGCCTGTCCGAAAAGCGGGCGGAACTTAATCTTGCCGCTGCTTGCCGTCAACCCTCATCATTCAAGTGTTAAAACTCCTTAGTGGCCAAAAAGGCGCGGCTGAGCACTTAGCGCTTCGAGAACTGGAAGCTGCGGCGGGCTTTCCTCTTGCCGTACTTCTTGCGCTCGACGACCCGCGGGTCGCGCGTCAAAAAGCCCTCCTTCTTGAGCATGGGCCGCAGATCCGGCTCGAAGTTGACGAGGGCCTTAGCAAGGCCATGACGCACGGCACCCGCTTGGCCCGAGAGTCCGCCCCCGGCAACGCGGATCATCAAATCATATTGGCCAGCCCGCCTTGCGGCAACAAGCGGCTGCTGCAGGATCATCCGTAGCACGGGGCGGGCGAAATAAGTCTCGAGCGGCTTGCCGTTGACCGCAGCTTTTCCTTGCCCCGGCTTGATCCAAACCCGGGCGACAGCATCCTTTCGCTTGCCTGTCGCATAGGCGCGGCCATTGGTATCGAGCTTCTGCACATAGCGCGGGGCAGCCTCGGGAGCAGCCGCCACCGAACCTTTCAAGTCCTGCAACGAAGACAAAATCTCGGCCATGGTCAATCACCCCTCGCGTTCTTGCGATTGAGCCCCGCCACATCGAGCATCACCGGCTGTTGCGCTTCATGGGGATGTTCTGGCCCTTTGTAAACCCGCAGGTTACGGAGCTGCCTGCGCCCCAGCGGCCCGCGCGGGAGCATGCGTTCAACTGCTTTTTCGACGATGCGCTCGGGAAACTTGCCTTGCAAAATGAATTTTGCTGAGCGTTCCTTTATGCCGCCCGGATAGCCGGTAAAATGATGATAAACCTTTTGCTCGCACTTGTGGCCCGTCAGCACAATCTTCTCTGCATTGATGACGACTATGTTATCTCCATCGTCCATATGCGGGGTGAAGGTAGGCTTATGCTTGCCACGCAGCCGCATCGCGATGAGCGAAGCAAGCCGCCCGACGACAAGCCCCTTTGCATCAATAAGCACCCATTTTTTTTCGATATCCGCCGCCCTGGCGGAATAGGTTTTGGCAGGCATTTTGGGTTCCATGCCGCAAAGGCATAACGCCGCGCGTCAGCGAGGCTTAACAATCACGGGCGCGTCTTTTAGGCGGCGAATAATTTAGCGTCAAGCCCGCTCCTGCAGGCCGCCGGCCACAACTTCCGCCGCCCGCTCGCGCGGCTCATGCTCTTGCGGGCCATCTTCCCGAGCGCGCTTGAAAACGCCGTTCCCTCCACTCATCGAGCCATCGCCGCAAAAATCGCGTTCTTCACGGGCGGCTAGGGAAACCCTCCCTCGAAATCGTGGACGCCTCTGCTTAGCTCCTTTGGGGCAGGAAGGTGTCAGATGGGAGCATCGCGTCGCCAATACATGGACAAATTCAAACGGGGGCAGTGGGGACTGCTGGCGAGCAGCGGCGGCCGCTCAGCCAGATTGCCGGGGAACTCGGGATTGCCGCGGCGCGGCTGCGGGCTTGGCGCAACAGAAGCGGCGGGGCCAGGCGGGATCGCCGCGGCGCCTCAATATGCAGGTGGCGATCCCGCCCGCTGGCGCGGATCTGGCTGCCGGGAATGCCCGTCTGCGGCGTGAGAACGAGCGTCTGCGCATGGAGCCGGAGATCTTAAAAAGAACACGGCGCATCTTCCCGCAACCGCCGAATTGAGATTCCGCTTGATCGAGGACCGGCGCGACATGCTCCCGGTTCGCGTCTTGTGCGAAGTTTTGGGCGTCTCTGCGGCAGGCTGCTATGCTTGGCGCGGCCGGCCCGAAAGCTTTCGCAAGGCGGCCAATCGGTCTTGCCGGGTGAGTTCCGCCGGCTCCATTTGGCCCATCGCGGACGTTGTGGCGCGCCGAGGATTCATGCTCTCTTGCGCGGCCTCGGGCAGGAGGCGAGCCGGGGCCGGATTGAGCGCCTCATGCGTCATCACGGCATAAAGGCAATAATGTGCAAACGTCCGTGTTTGGCGGGCGAAGAGGCATGGGTGATCGGCGAATGGCGCTCATCGTGCGAGCGCAAATACTACTTCTCTAATCTTCCGGCAAACGCCAATCTTAAGACGCTCGCCGCTACCATCAAGGCGCGCTGGGTTTGCGAGCAGGTCCGCCAGCAGATGAAAGAAGAACCCGGCCTCGATCATTTCGAGGGGCGATCATGGCAAGGCCTGCACAGGAACGCGTTCATGACTATGATCGCCTAAGCGTTCCTTCAGCAGCAGAGCCTCAAGCAGGCGAAACGGGAAAAAAAGAATCGATCGTGGGCCGCCGCAACCAACTCTCCCAGCGGTCCGGCGAGCCGTTATCAAGACGCTCTTGCGAACCAAAT
>JAFMSB010000249.1:0-2233 GCA_017353815.1 Methylocapsa sp.
GGCGGGCGGCGCAGGAGCGGGCGGCGGGCACGCGCTTTTGCAGGGAGTGAGGATCATAGCGGACATCGTCAATAATTCGGTTGTGGTCTACGCCAATGCCGAGCAGTGGAGGATTATCGAGCGGGCGCTCAATCAGCTCGACCGGCCTCAGGCGCAGGTTGCGATTGATGTGACGGTGGCTGAAGTCCACCTCAACAACAACCTCGCCTATGGCGTGCAATTCTTTCTGGGTAGTATCAATACCCTTAATTCATTTTCAAATGGTGTCCAGGCAATCAACACATCACCAGGAGCGCCCCCGCCCCCGCCAACTACCCAGCAGGGATTTAATCTCATAATTGGCTCCAAACTCACGCCGCATGTGGTTATAAGTGCCCTCAATCAATATACCACCACAAAGATCCTCTCCAATCCATCTCTGGTTGTCATCGACAATCAGGTGGCAAGTCTTCTCGTAGGCCAGCAGGTGCCGGTGACGACAGGCAATGCAAACATTCTGAACGCTGCCACCTCGGCTTCGAACACCGTGTTTAATAGCATCCAGTACCAAGATACGGGCATCGTTCTGCATATCCACCCCCGCATCTACGCCAATGGCGAGGTCAATCTTGAAATCGTACAGGAAATAAGCGCCGTCGACCAGGCGGCGGGCAACAACAATTGCAGCGGGGGACCGTGTCCGACGTTTGATAATCGCAAGGTCAAAAGCACGGTCATGGTCCCCGATGGGCAGACAGTCTTGCTCGCAGGGCTCATCGCAGAGGAGCACGACAAGTCGCGAAGCGGCATCCCCGGTCTCGAGAGCATACCTATTGTTGGCGAGGCTTTCACCCCAAGCAACACCAACGTAGTCGACCGGCGGGAACTCATTATCTTCATCCACCCGCAGGTTATCCGCGACAGCGTCGATGCTTCGACAGTCGCCGAGGAGCTCCGTGCCAAATTAAAGGGCGACAAGATCGGCACCAATCATCCACCTGGCGCCGTGACACCCTATCCTCTCCGGCTCGTCCAGTGAGTTCCATGAGGCAGAACGGCTTGGCGGCCTTGAAGAGGCGCCCTTTGGCGAGACACCCCATGCCATTCTTGTGGCGTGACCTCATGCTCCGCGCAGTCTTTGCGGCACTCGCTTGTGCCACTGTCGCCGCAAGCCTTTTTGCGGCCCCCGGCCGCGAAGGATTCTTCGGCGCCGTACTCGGCCTTTTGATGCTCGCCATCGCTGCCGCCGACGCGCGATCTTTTATCATCCCCGACAGGCTGTCTCTTGCCGCCCTTGCACTCGGTTTGGCCCATGCCGCGAGCGGGACGTTTGCCGATCCCTGGGCAGACGCCATGGCTGCGGCAGGCCGCGCAATTTTGCTTGCCACTCTGTTCCTTCTTCTCCGCGCCGCCTATTATCGCCTGCGCCGCCGCCATGGCATTGGACTTGGCGATATCAAGCTCGCGGCGGTTGCGGGCGCCTGGCTCGATTTTGCTCTGCTCACCGCCGCCGTGGAGATCGCCGCGCTTTCTGCCCTCGGCTCCTATGCCATAAGCCGGCTCTTTCTCGGGCGTCCATTCGAGGCCGCCGTGAAAATGCCGTTTGGGCTATTCTTTGCACCGGCAATTTGGCTTTGCTGGCTCGCCGGCGCAATCCTTTTTGCGGGTTGAGAACATGATCGAGCAACCAGGAAATAAACGAAAGAGTCACCCCCGCAGGCTGCTCGGTGAGCGGGTCGGGGAAGCTGCAGGACATGCCCGGAAAAGGCTTTGCGCTATGGCTGGGCTAATTGTTTACGCGGCTGCGTGCTCCGCTCTTGCAGCCTCCACCAGTTTCAATGAAGCTAACCGGGCTTTTGCCGCCGGCCAATATGCCCGCGCTGCCCGCGAGTTTACGGAGCTTGCTGCGGCGGGCGATGCGCGGGCGCAAACCTATCTCGGCTATATGTATCAGTGGGGCATTGGCGTACCACAGAATTATATGGTGTCGTCCGGCTGGTACCGCTGCGCGGCCGAGCAGGGAGAAGCCCGCGCGCAGTATTTGCTCGGCCTCATGTATGACAAAGGCCAGGGCGTCCCCCAAGATTACGTCGTTGCCTATGCTCTGCTCAACCTTGCCGTCGCAGGAGCCGCGGAACCTGATCGCGGGCGCTGGGCGCTCATCCGCGACGCTGAGGCTTCAAAATTGAGTCTCTACGAGCGTAACCGGGCCCAGCAGCTGTCATTTGAGGCTCCGCCGGGTGGCCCCTGTCTG
>JAFMSB010000249.1:2243-3899 GCA_017353815.1 Methylocapsa sp.
CCTGTCTGCCTATCAGCACCGGCTATGGCGGCCTATGGGAACTCCTCCCCATGCGATGAGGCACCCCGGCTCGTTGCATCAAGTTGCGGCGGCTGCCCGTTTGCCTGTATTTTAGTGATCCGGGAGTTTGGCCGCGAGGAGGCCGCAGCCAGAATGACGCTAAGATGGTTCGATGAGGACTGTATTTGTTTCTTGCCTTGACCGCCACGTCTCGGCCTTAGGCTTCGGCTGCGGGCCGCTCGGATCTTATGTATCTGCGCCGCAGGGCCTGAGGGCGCTTGAACTTGCCTTCGAGCGGGGCGTCAGCTGGTATGATGTTGCGCCATCTTATGGCGATGGAGAATCAGAAGAGATACTCGGGCGTTTCTTGGCCGGGCGCCGGGAGCGCGTGGTAATCTGCACCAAATTCGGTATCCCGCGGCCGGTTCTTTCTCCCATAAAACGGCTCACAAGGCCTTTTGTGCGCGCGTTCGCGCGAACGCTGCCGAGGCTCCTTGGCGGCGAGGCGAAAGGGCGGCGGGGAGCGAACAGGCAGCGGCTGCATGCCGGAGATATCGAAAGCTCGGTAACCGAGAGCTTGCGGCGCCTTCGGACCGATTACATCGACGTTCTCGCCTTGCACGAGCCAAGCCCGCAAGATTGCACCAATGAAGACATCGTCAGCGAATTGTCGCGCCTCGCGGGAAAAGGCTACATCCGCGCCGTGGCGATTGCCGGGCCGCCCGAAGCCGCAATTGCCGGAATGCGCACAGCGGCAATCTACAAGATCGCCCAGCTGTCCGATAGCCCGTTCGCTCCGGTCATTGCGCGCGTGAAATCTTCTCTCGGCGAAGACACATTGCCGTTCTTCGTAACGCACAGCGTCTTTGGGGCTCATGATCTTTTGGCGCGGCTGCTGATCGGCGATGGAGGAAGACTCGGATCCCTTGCGTCGCAGCTTGCCTATGGGCCACCGTTCATGGCAAGCGAGATGCTGCTCGATCATGCCTTTGCGGTCAATCCCGAAGGCGTCGTTTTGGTGTCGATGTTTAATCAGGCGCATATCAACATGAACTGCGCGCGGGCGGTGCGGGCGCCACGCAAGGACATTGCTCCTTTCATGCAGAAGTTCGTCCTTCCCGCCGCTCTGCCGAGGTTCTGAGCATCCGCAGCAGAGTAGTGCTCAGGCTCGGCAAGCATAAATCGCGTACCGGGCTCCGGTAGATGATTGGCGGCGGGATTGCTCTCTCTCTCGGCTCGGATCTTGCAGCGCAAGGGCGCATCCGCCAAAGGCCGCTCCGGCCGGGAGCGTCTTGCGCATGCGCAAATTTGGCCATTTCTTTGAGAAGATGCATTACTTGGCCGCTTCCGGGAGGCTCCAGTGAAAGGCTGCTCGCGGCAACAGAACCAAAAGAGTTTTTGGCGGGCCACGGCGCTTGCCATCGCGTTCCTTTTGGGTGCGAGCGCACCCGTCACCGGGAAGCAAACAAATCTCACAACGGAGGCAGACTCCTGGAGCAGCTATCCCGCAGCGGCGCAGTTCGCGCTGGCGGCCGGGCTCGCGGCCTCTTTGGCGCTTGCCGCAGCCTTCCATTTTTTCCGGTGGCGGCGCTGGGCCGGGAAGGAGGCCGAGCTTTTTTCCCGGCTTGCGGCAATGCAGGCGAGGCTCGGCTGGGC
>JAFMSB010000250.1 GCA_017353815.1 Methylocapsa sp.
GCTGCCACCCATATCGCTGCCACCCGAGCTGGCGGCGTTATTGGTGGGGCCCCGGTTATGGGTTTTACGGGCCAGGGCCGTGGTGGCGTTACCATTTCGGCTATTATCCTTGGTGGCCCTATATGGGCTGGGCGCCCTGGAACTACGGCTATTACTGGTAACGTCGCCTCGCGGCGAGCTTAGAAAAACATTGCCGCCTCCTCTCGCCCAAGTAGGGGGGAGCGGGACACCGCCGCACGGAACGTTGACTGTGCCATTCGTTCCCGTTACCGCGCTTGTGTCAACACGGTGCGGGCGAGGCCAAAGACTCGGGCAGGCCCCCCGGATCTTGCAGGGGACAATCCCCATCAATGGCCGAACGAACCTCATTTGCCTTCCGCCTAGCGGCGATACTGATACTGGCGGCGCTTATTGCGATTCTTGAAGCGCGGCGTCCCTTTGCCATGTTCCGGCTGGCTGCATTGGGCGCGCTTTTCTTTCTTCTCGCCGATGTTGCATCGCTCCTCCGGGGCAAAGCGCCCGATTTTCTCTTCGTTCCGGCTTCTCTCGTGTTCGCCATATTCGCCGTCGAGGCTGCGGCAAATATTTGGGAACCAAGAGAATCGCCTGTCATCTTGCCAGATGGGCTCGGCGGGCTGCGCCAGGTTGTCGGATGGGGACCGCTCCGTGCCGGGCGGTACCATGTTGAAAAAGCCGATCCCAAACGAGTGCCACAATTTATAGTGTCGATTACACAATTGATTCGAATCTTCTTCGTCAGACATTGTCCTGCAACAGCGGTCCCGCGGTTGTATTTTTTGGCTGCTCATTCACTTCCGGGATAGGGTTGAACGATGCCGACACATTACCGCAAGCGTTCGGGGACAGCCTCGATCCTAAATTGCGCGTTCTCAATCTAGG
This sequence comes from Methylocapsa sp., assembly GCA_017353815.1. Classification (GTDB taxonomy): domain Bacteria; phylum Pseudomonadota; class Alphaproteobacteria; order Rhizobiales; family Beijerinckiaceae; genus Methylocapsa. The sequence continues at coordinate 901 of JAFMSB010000250.1, forward strand.
TTTCGGGGGTACGGGCCACAGCACTTCCTGAGCGAATTGCAATCAGGGATTTTTGATTCTGTGATTGGACCGCAGCCGAGGCTGTTCGTATTTTTGACCTCGGTCGCGCATGCCGAGCGCAGTGCCTGTAAACCCTATTGGGTGGGCGCCGGGGGCCGCGCTATGCAATCGAAAACGGCCAGCCTATTTTGAAGGGCGCGTGCTACGATGGCCTCGGCCTATGATTGCTGGAGTGGATTGAGGATTCGGCGGCCTACCGCTGGCTCATCGAGCCTTACTGACGCAGAATGAACCACGACGGTGTCGAGCTCTACATCTAGATCACCTTGGCGGCGATAGACCTAGCAAGGGCAAAATACCGCGTTCCCGTGGTCGTCCTCTATTTCACTTCAGCCGAAGATTCTAATTTGCGCGGGACAGGCTTCGATACCGGTGCCATCCTCCAGCGTTTTCGAGATGGAGGTGCGATCGTCATCGACACTTCGCTCCGCGATGAGGGGGCTGCCGGAATGGCGCTCAGCATTCCTGGCGACGGACACCCGACGGCAATGGCCAGTGAGCTGCGGGCCGCCATTCTCAAAAATTACCTCGAGCAGAATATGCCGCCGGTTCCGGCATCGGGTCTCCGTTGACAGGTCAGCAGCACCGGCCCGCTTAGCGCGCGGAGGGCTGGACCGCTTCAGTCAGGATCAAAAGCGCTTTTGTGGTCTTTGGCGAGAGCGGGGTTCTGCTGGTTCTTGCGCAGAATGCAGTTGCCAATTGCCAGGAAGTCGATCTCCGTGCCCATGAAGCAGGAAAATGCGTCCTCGGGCGTGCAGACGATCGGCTCGCCGCGGACATTAAAGCTCGTGTTCACAAGGACGGGGCAGCCCGTCAATTGCTCAAACCCGCTGATGAGCGCGCGAAAGCGGGGATTGGTTTCTGCGTGGACGGTTTGAATGCGCGCGGAATAGTCGATATGGGTTACGGCGGGTATTTTGGAGCGAAGCACATTGAGCTTTTCAATGCCAAAAAGCTGCTTTTCCTTGGCCGTCATCGCCAGGCGGCGAGCCGGTTTAACGTCCGCAACGAGAAGCATATAGGGCGAATCGGCATCGAGTTCGAACCAGTCCGCGACGCGCTCGCGCAGGACCGAGGGCGCGAAGGGACGGAAGCTTTCGCGGTATTTTACCTTAAGATTGAGCGCCTTTTGCATCGTCGGCGAGCGCGGATCGGCGAGAATTGACCGGTTGCCGAGCGCGCGCGGCCCAAATTCCATCCGGCCCTGATGCCAACCGACCGCCTGGCCGCTTGCGAGCGCATTGGCTGTCTCATCGATAAGCTCTTTGTCGTCCGCGCACTTAAAGACAGCGCCAATAGCGCCAAGCCGCGTCTCGATTTCGGGCTGGGTGTAAGATGGGCCCAAGAAGGCTCCCTGCATGGAGTCCGGCGTATCGGTTACGCGCTTGCCGCCCTTTGCGCGTTCCTTGTCGTAATAAGCGGCGAGTGCCGCGCCGAGTGCGCCGCCCGCATCTCCCGCCGCAGGCTGTACAAAGATTTGGTCGAAGCGGCCGTCGCGAAGCACCTTTCCGTTTGCCACGCAATTCAGGGCAACGCCTCCTGCCAGGCAGAGGTTGCGGAGGTTCGTCTCCGCGGCAAGCGAGCGCGTCATACGCAAAACAACCTCCTCGGTCACCGCCTGGACGGAGGCCGCAAGATCCATATGACGCTGTTGGAGCGGCTCCGAGGGTTTTCGCGCTGCGCCGCCAAAAATCGCGCCGAAACGCTCATCGACCATGGTGAGGCCGGTGCAAAAAGAAAAATAATCGAGATTGAGCTTAAAGGAGCCGTCCGGCTTTACGTCGATGAGATTGTCGAAAATTGCCTTCGCATATTTCGGTTCGCCATAAGGTGCAAGACCCATGACTTTGTATTCTCCCGAGTTGACTTTGAACCCGGTGTAATAAGTGAAGGCGGAATAAAGCAGCCCGAGCGAATGCGGGAAATGGATTTCTTTGAAAATCTTAAGCTCATTGCCTTGGCCGGCCGCGGCTGACGCTGTGGCCCATTCGCCGACGCCATCCATCGTCAAAACAAGCGCGGATTGAAACGGCGAGGGATAATAGGCGGAAGCCGCATGCGAATAATGATGCTCGCAAAAGCGCAATTTCGCGTTATCGCCGAGCCCCGGAGCTATGGCTTCGAGCTCGTGCAGGAGGAGATCGCGCTGGAAGAGTTTCTCGCTTATCCAAAGCGGCATCGCCTTGCGGAAGGAAGCAAATCCGCGCGGCGCAAAAGCAAGATAAGTCTCGAGCAATCTTTCGAATTTTAAGAACGGCTTCTCGTAAAATACGACCGCGCCGAGATCGTTTGCGTTGGCTCCTGCCACCGCGAGGCAATAGCTCACCGCACTGGCCGGGAAGCCGGGATCGTGCTTCTTGCGGGTGAACCGCTCTTCCTGAGCCGCGGCGACGATATGTCCGTCACGAACGATCGCCGCGGCGCTGTCGTGATAAAATGCCGAAATGCCGAGAACGAGCATTTCGAGGACGAATCAAAAGAGCGTATAAATGAATGGCGCGACGGCCGAGCCTTGGCTCAGCACGAATAGGCCGCCGAAGAGCAAAAAGACGGCAAGCAAGGGTATAAGCCAGAGCTTCTTGCGTGTAAGCAGGAATTCGGCAAGCTCGGTCAAAACCGACATGGTTCGGTCCCTCAAAACTGCTTGGTAAGGCTTCCTGGCGGAGGCCCGGAAGGATTGCGTTCGATCCAATAGGTCGCGGCGTCTGTATCGGGCTTAAGGCGCAGCAAGTCTTTCCCGCTTTTGCGAAGATACCAGCCAACGGGGACCACCGCGCCAAAAAACAGTCCGCCCATGATGATTGGGCTGACTATTCTGTTTAAAAAGAGGCCGAACCGGAACCACGCCCTGTTAAGAAGCCCCAACGAGCGCGGAAAGAGCAGCGCGGCGGCAAAGAAAAAACCTGCGGCCGCGAGCAATCCCCACCGCGG
>JAFMSB010000028.1 GCA_017353815.1 Methylocapsa sp.
GAGTGGCGAACATGCTCGGGCTTAGTGACAAACAGGAAGGACCTCTGTGGGAGCTTCCAGCATATAGACGTGGCCACGATCGGTAGCGACGAATACCCGTCCCTTTGCCAATACTGCTTCCTTGTGAAAATACGCGATATTTCCCCCATCAGGGATCACGACGTCAGCGAGCATCTGCGGCTTTGGAACGGACACATAAGGAGGCGGACATGCAGAGGATGCGCCGCCGAAATCGACATCCGAGCAAATTGTCCCGCAAGCGCCAACGACACTCGGGTCGCCAAAAGCAAGCAGATGGCCGCCGTCGGTGCCGATAATGGCGATCCCTCCGGTCAAGGTTGCCGCGCTAAGTGAAAAATCGCCCGCTTTGCCGTTCTTAAAATCCTGTTCCGGGATCGGCGCAATCCAGCGGACGCGCGCTTGTTCTGTTTTGGCGCATGCATCGAGCGCGTGCAGATACGGATAGCCAGCCGATACTTCGTCATGAATTAAGGCCTCACCACCGGCCACCACGATAAAAATATTATTCCATACCGCGCCCGGTTGCCTGTAACCATTGGGGCCATGCTTTGTGTTCCAAGGTGACGCAACATTTGGATTGAATTGCGAGTAACCGGTCCATGTGCAAGCAGATTTCGGTTCGGTTATGGGAGGATTGACAGGCGGGAATTGCCAGCGGCAAGTCCCGGTCGCCGCATCCGCGGCGTAAGACCAGCCGTCCTTCTGGACGGAAGCGACCAATTCTCCACAATTCTTCGTTTTCATGACAGCAGCGCCTGCGGCCCAGTCCGGGTCATAATCGAGCTTGAAGGGTACTGGCTGAAGCTCCCACTTAACGCCGCCCGTGTTCTTATCAACTCGGATCATGCTGAGACCGTGATTGTGGGCCGGTTGAGGATTGACATTAGGCGGGGGGCCCGGGCTACACGCATCAGTCCTGACGTTTCCTGTCGTGAAATAGACATCCGTTCCATCGCTGGCTGGCGCATCCCACACGCCGCCGCCTAGCACCGGTTTGGATAAAGAGCCGCCACCAATAACAGCGAGAAAGTTGAAGCTCGGATCTTTCTGGCCGGTGGTCAAATTGACAGCGGCGACCTGACCAACTTGGACCGGAGCCTCAAAGCTCTGAATTCCGGCATAGGCCTTATTGTTGAAGATAAGAGGAGAGGAGTGTTGGATCCTCTGAAAGAAATGAATTTTGTCGCAGTAGTTGTTATTGTCAATTTCGGCAATCTGACTGCTCGGCCAATTTGCAATGAAATTACCTGCCGCCGCATCGAGCGCGAACAGCCGTCCGTCTTTTCCGGTTCCTCCGAGCGATGGGTCTTGGGCAGCGAAGATCACGGCGCCATTTGGACGGACACCTCCCCAGAAAGCCGCAGCCGCTCCAATGCCGTAGGCAAACGGCTTTGCCGCGGCCTTCAACCCATTGTGCCCCTTTGGAGGATAGCGCCATTTAAGAACTAGGGTCGCAGCGTCCAGGGCGTAGAAATATCCATTCTCATCGCCAATAAAAACCGTGTCATTGACAACGATTGGCGATGCCTGGAACGCGCCAACAGGGCAGAACCAGGCACCGGGACAGTCTCCCGCTTTCGGAAATGACTGTTCAACAGTGAGCGAGCCGACGAATTTCGGATTAGAAAGATTGCTTGGGAAAGGCTGTACGCCAGTCCGCTGGTTTTCGTGGCGATAGGCTGGCCATTCTTGTGCCCGGGCCGCCACCAGCAAAATTAGAGAAAAAAACATCCAAGAGATGAATGAGTTGCAGATTGCGGGCATGCTATTTCGCCTCCAAGATCAATGCGCGGATGACCATGAGGCGCTCGCCTTTGTTTACCACCTCGATCGGCGCGCCAGCAGGAACTGCCGACCTCGCGCCAGGCGTCATCTGCAGACGCTTTTTGGCGATGGAGATCTCTCCCTCTCCACCAATGAGGTCGACGAAGGCCCCAGATGACAGAGTTACGTTGTGCGGCTGCTTATCCGGCGGAAAAGCAAAATCGCGGATGATGACTTTGAAATCAGGGCTCTCGTCTGTGGCGAAGATGGTCCGCGAAAACCCGCCCGAGAGGTCGGGCTGGAATTGGTGGCCTATCGCAGTCGGGGCCGGCGCTGGCACGGGTGTGAGTTGCGGCTCTTGCGCGAATGCTGCGGTTGAGGCCGCCCTTGCGGCGAGGCTTGCCGCAACCGTAATAACTCTGTGCATGGGTCCACCTCAGCAATTACAGCGCTTAAGGAACTCTGGCGAGGGGGGGTAGAGTTCCGCCAAAGCTGACGAGATTTTTCACGGAATGCCCGCGCTTACGCTCAGGCAGCCCGTTCCGGGGCAAGAGAAGGGCCGGCCGCCATCGTCAAGGCCTCGGCTAAGCGCCGCCCGGTCGCGCAGCCCGAGGAGCGATGCGCCGAGAATGAGCTTGGTTGCTGCATTAATCGTGGAAATGCGCGACCGGGCTGCCAGCACTGTCTCTCAGCCAAAGCGGTTGTTCCGTGGAAATCCTTTTGGCGGCAGCCGCCCGGACTCGGCGCGATTTCCGATCCAGCTGCGCAATTCGCGCCCTTCAAGATGAAACATGCGCCCTGCCGAATCCTTCCAGCTCAGGCCTTTTATAAGGTAAAAAACCTTTGCGTCGCTGAGCCCGCCGTCCTTATATTTTTGCAGGCGCACGCCTTTGCCGCGGGCCATCTCCGGCAATTGGATAAGCGGGAAAACAAGCAGCTTGCGGTTCTCGCCTATCACCGCAGCATGGTCGCCATCGGCCGGAACAATAAGCGCGGCAGATGCCGGTTTTGCCACATTGAGCAGAAGCTTTCCTTTGCGTGTGCCGCCAACCATCTCGTCCTGGCTCGCCACGAAGCCCCGGCCATCGCTTGAGGCCGCCAGCATTTTCTTCCCCGGCACATAAGGAAAAATGCCAGCAATCTTCTCGCCCTCGGCAATATCCGCCATGAGCCGGACCGGCTCGCCTTGGCCGCGCCCTCCCGGGAGTTTCCCGGCGTCCAGCGTGAAAATTCGTCCGTCGCTCGAAAGGACAAGGATCTTGGAGGTCGTCTCGGCAAAAAACGAGGCTGCCAGCGAGTCGTCGCCCTTGAACTGCAAGGAGCCCGGGTCCGCGACTTGGCCCTTGAGCGCCCGGATCCAGCCTTTTTCCGAAACGACGATGGTGACCGGCTCGCGCTCGATCATTGCCTCGGTAACATCGGCGTCCGCTATATCCGGCAAATTCCCAAAACTGGTGCGCCGGCGCCCGATCTCGGTGTTTGGGCCGTATTTTTTTTTGAGATCGCGAATCTCTGCGGCAATCTTTTTCCATTGCCTTGATTCGCTTGCAAGCAATGCCTCGATCTCCCGCCTTTCCTTGGCAAGTTCGCTGCTCTCGCGGCGCAGCTGCATCTCCTCGAGCCGCCGCAGGCTGCGCAGCCGCGTATCAAGAATATAGCTTGCCTGAGCCTCGGAAAGAGAAAAGCGCACTTGCAGCTCTTGGCGCGGATCGTCAGCCTCACGAATGATCCGGATGACGGCATCGAGATTGAGGAAGACGACAAGCATGCCGGCAACAAGCTCGAGCCGGCGGATAATTTCGGCATGCCGGTGACGCGCGCGGCGCAAAAGCACATCGCGGCGGTGGGCGAGCCATTGCCGCAGAGCGTCCTTAAGAGAAAGAACGCGCGGAACAACGCCATCGGCGAGCATGTTCATATTGAGCGGAAACCGGCTTTCCAGCTCGGTCAGGCGGAAGAGCTGCTCCATCATCATTTCAGGGCCGACGGTGCGCGCGCGCGGCTCGATGACGATGCGGATATCTTCCGCGGACTCGTCGCGCACATCGGCAACCGAGGGCAGCTTTTTCTCGTTCAGAAGCGCTGCGATCCTTTCGATCAGCTTCGACTTCTGCACCATGTAAGGAATTTCGGTGACGACGGCGGCCCATGTGCCGCGTGCGCCCTCTTCCTTCGCCCACCGCGCGCGCAGCCGGAAGGAGCCCCGGCCGCTCTCATAGGCCTCAGTGATCGACTCCCTGGATTCGACGATTATCCCGCCCGTCGGAAAATCGGGCCCCGGCGCGAGACTTAAGAGTTCTGCGGTGGTGGCATTTTTGTGCTCTATGAGATGGAGCGCAGCGTCGCAGAGTTCGGCCAGATTGTGCGGCGGAATGGAGGTGGCCATGCCAACCGCTATGCCTTGCGCGCCATTGGAAAGAAGATTTGGCAGCGCCGCGGGAAGCACAACTGGCTCCTTGAGGTCGCCCGAATAGTTCTCCCGGAAATCGACGGCGTCTTCGTCGATACCTTCGAGCAAGAGGCCCGCAACCGGGGTCATCCGCGCTTCGGTATAGCGGTAGGCGGCCGCGCCATCGCCATCGATATTGCCAAAGTTTCCTTGTCCGTCGATTAGCGGATAGCGCGAGGAAAAATCCTGTGCGAGCCGGACAAGCGCCTCGTAAATCGCTTGATCGCCATGCGGGTGGAACGAGCCCATCACATCGCCGACGATTTTGGCGCATTTCTTGAAAGCCGCGCCGGGATCGAGGCGCAGGATATGCATGCCATAGAGGATGCGCCTGTGGACAGGTTTCAAGCCGTCGCGGGCGTCGGGCAGAGCGCGGCCCATGATTGTCGAGAGCGCATAGGCGAAATAGCGCTCTTCCAAGGCCTCGCGAAGATTGACGGGCTCGAAGTTATCTTTTGGGGAAGGGGGAACGTGTTTACCCATAGCGGGGAACTCTGGCGCCGGCCTCCTGGAAAATCAAACTTAGTTTGGTTCATCCTGGGGAAAAGGCGAAACCGGTCTCAAGCAGCGCTTTTGACTTCGGTTGGCCGCACGGCATAAGGGTGTCGCTAACTTGGTATGCCTCAAGCGAATTCGAATAGGAAGCCTGCCGTGCGTAAAAGTCTGGTTCAGTTTTTGGCCGTTCCCGTGCTGCTTGGCCTGGCGATCTTCGCCGTAGGCGCGCTGCCCTATTCGAAATACGACCGGCTTTTGTACGGGGTGATACTTTTTATCTTTATCACCGATATTGCGACGATTGTACGCGGGAAGACGCGGGATGCGGCCGTGGTCCTCCTCTCCTTGCTCTTCGGGCTCATGGCGGCCGAACTCTTAGCCATTCGCCTGGAAGCGCATCCGCTCTCGCGGGAGCCAAGAGATTTTATCGCATCCGACCCGGTCCTTGGCTGGGGCCCTGCGCGGTCCGGAGTCTTTAAGGCACAGCAATTCGGCCCCGGCGCAACGGCGGTTTACAATGTCAGCTACACCATCGACGAAAACCTCACGCGCTACACCGCCTCGGCGTCAGATGGCCCGCTGGCCGCGTTTTTTGGCGATTCGATGACCTTTGGCGAGGGATTGGAAGACAGCGAGACTCTTCCGCAAGCCTTTGCCGATATTTACGCAAGACGGCTGCGCGTCCTCAATCTTGCCTTTCCCGGCTATGGTCCTCAACAATTTTTGCGCGCAATTGAGGCGGGGCGATTTGACGGCTTGCTGCAAAATGGCCTCAAGCTGATCGTGTATCAAACGGCGCCGTGGCACGCCACGCGATCGTCCTGCAAGGATGGATTCACGCTGCGGGCGCCAAAATATGAGCTCGACGCCGACAATCTCGTTTATGCCGGAGCCTGTGCGGAAGGCTTTATGCGCGCCTTTCGCGAGGCGATCGGCAATGCGGCCTTCTATCGTGTCTTTTTACGGCCATTTGCGGAAACTCTTTCTGCCACTGATATTGAGCTATACCTAGCGGAAATTCAAAAGGCGGCGCAACTGGCCAAGGAGCGCTATGGCGCCGCAACTGCCATCCTTTATCTGCCCGCTGGACGCGATTATCTCAACGCCTCCGGTTTTACCGATGAGGCAATTGCGAACCGGTTACGCGCTGCTGGCTTGCAGGTCGTCAATGGCGATCTCGATCCGAAGGATTTTCCGGCGGGCACGGCACTGAGCATTCCCGGCGATAGCCATCCCTCCGCAATTGCGCAGCGCGCGCGAGCTGAAATCCTCGCCAGCGCACTCGGCCCGCAATTGTTTGGGCTCCCAGCTCAATCTACCGGAATGTCCGCTGGGCTCCGCCAGGTTTTCCAACACCAAGGCGCCGGCTTGCCCCTCAATTGATTTCCTGCCGGGAAGGAAAGTCTCGAGAGCTTCAGCTTGCTCCGGGCGTTTGTCTTACGCTCGCGGACATCGCGGGAGAATTCGCTAGACTTAATTGCCGCGCGGAAAAACGCGATAGGAATTCCTTAAGCGTCGCCCGTATAGTCGTGATGGTTCGACTGCTTGACTTTGAGCCACTGCACAGCCTCTTTCGTGAGCGGATCGAGGCCCTCGCCGCCCTCCTTCAAATGAAGGATGATTTTCTCGCGCATGGCGGGCGTCCAGAACCGCGCAAGATGACTGGCGAGCCCGGCGACAGCTTGATCATGTTTTTGAACCGCAAAAAATTTGCCGATCTGGTTTGCCATATAGATGAGTTTTTTGAGTGAAGCTGCTGCGTCATGCGACATTGTGGCGGACTCGGCCAATGATTCGTTCGGGATGGGTGAAGATCTCGAAATCCTGTCCCCGCGCGATCGCGACGAGTGTAATGCCGCATTTGTCTGCAAGCCGGATGCCCGCGGCGGTGGGAGCAGACACAGCGCAGACGGCCGGCGCGCCAAGCCGGGCCGCTTTCTGGATGAGCTCAATCGATACCCGGCTCGTGAGAAGCACGAGACCGTGTGCGGGCGAGATACCTCCCCGCAGCCGCGCGCCGGCGAGCTTATCAAGCGCGTTATGCCGCCCCACATCCTCGCGCACGGCGATAAGTCCGGCCGCCGGAGTCCAAAAACCCGCGGCGTGGACGGTGCGGGTCAAGCGGTTCAATGTCTGCCTCGCCGGCAGCGCCGCCATCGCCTCGACGATCGCCTCCGGATTAAAGCGGCTTGCATTGGCAACATAAGGCGCAGGCCTTGCCGCTTCTTCAAGGCTTTCGATGCCGCAAAGCCCGCAGCCGGTGGGTCCCGCCATGCTGCGCCTTCGTGACGCATAAGCCTTCGCCTTGTGCTCCGGCAGCCATGCCCGCAGCTCGATGCCAAGCTCACTTGCGACTACTTCGAGGCTTTCGATCTCCTCCGGGTTCTCAATCAGACCTTCGGTAATCGCAAAGCCAGCCGCAAAATCTTCGAGATCGGCCGGAGTTGCCATCATCACCGCATGCGTTGTGCCATTGAAGGTGAAAGCGATGGCCGTCTCTTCCGGCACCTGGCGGGCCGATTGCGATGCCTCCCTATTGCGCCAGGAAAGGCATGGCGCGCTGACCACTGGCGGCGGAATTTCGCCGCCCAAATTTTCGTCGCTCATTCGGCAGCTTCGACTGTCTCAGAGATGCGCCGGCTCTGCTCGGACTGGCGGCGATAACGCTCTTGCCAGTCGGTCGGCCCGTTGGAGCGCGCAACCTGCACCGCCGTGACCTTGTATTCTGGGCAATTGGTTGCCCAGTCGGAAAAATCGGTCGTGACGACATTGGCCTGCGTGTCCGGGTGGTGGAACGTCGTATAGACGACACCTGGGGCCACCCGCTCCGTGATAAGGGCACGCAAGGTCGTTTCCCCCGCGCGGCTTGAGAGCTTCACCCAATCGCCGTCGCGAAGGCCGCGCTGCTCGGCATCGTGGGGATGAATCTCGAGCCGGTCTTCGGGGTGCCAGGCGACGTTCGCAGTGCGCCGCGTTTGCGCCCCGACATTGTAATGGCTGAGAATCCGCCCCGTCGTGAGCAGAAGCGGATAGCGCGGCCCGGACTTTTCGTCGGTCGCCACATATTCGGTGAGGACGAATTTGCCCTTGCCCCGCACGAAATGGTCTATGTGCATGACCGGCGTCCCTTCCGGGTGCTCGGCGTTGCAAGGCCATTGGACCGAACCCACTTCGTCGAGCTTGGCAAAAGAAATGCCGGCAAAGCTCGGCGTCGTCGCGGCGATCTCGTCCAAAATCTCGCCCGCGTGCTTGTAGTTCATCGGCACACCCATGGCTTGGGCGAGCTTTACCGTGATTTCCCAATCGGCATAGCCGTTTTTGGGGCTCATCAACCGGCGCACCCGCTGCACCCTGCGCTCGGCATTGGTAAAAGTGCCGTCCTTCTCGAGGAAGGTCGAGCCCGGCAAGAACACATGGGCGTAGTTCGCCGTCTCGTTAAGGAAGAGATCCTGGACGACCACGCATTCCATTGCCGCTAAGCCCGCCGCAACGTGATGCGTGTCCGGATCGGATTGGAGGATGTCCTCGCCTTCGATGTAAATGCCCTTGAACGAGCCATCGACCGCGGCATCGAGCATGTTCGGGATACGCATGCCCGGCTCCTTGTCGATCGTAACGCCCCACAGCTTTTCAAACATCGTGCGGACGGCATCGTTGGAGACATGCCGGTAATCGGTGAGCTCATGCGGGAAGGAGCCCATGTCGCAGGCGCCTTGCACATTATTCTGGCCACGCAAAGGATTGACTCCGACGCCTTCGCGGCCGAGATTTCCCGTCGCCATCGCGAGATTTGCAAGGGCGAGCACCGTGGTCGAGCCTTGACTGTGCTCGGTGACGCCAAGCCCGTAATAGATCGCCGCATTGCCGCCCATCGCATAGAGCCGCGCCGCCTTGCGGATAAGCTCGGCAGGAACGCCGGACACTTTCGCGACCGCTTCCGGACTGTTGCGCGGCTGCGAAACGAATTCCGCCCATTCCTGAAACTCGTCCCAGTCGCAGCGCTCGCGCACAAAGGCCTCGTTCACGAGGCCTTCGGTTACAATGACATGTGCAAGCGCGGTTAGGACCGCGACATTCGTGCCGGGCCGCAAAGGCAAATGATAATCGGCCTCGACGTGCGGTGTGCGCACGAGGTCGATGCGGCGCGGGTCGAGGACGATCAGCCTCGCGCCCTGGCGCAGCCGCTTTTTCATATGCGAGGCAAACACCGGATGGCCATCGGTCGGGTTGGCACCGACAATCATGACGACATCGGTTTGATCGATCGAGTCGAAATCCTGCGTGCCCGCCGAGGTGCCAAAGGCGGTCCCCAGCCCATAGCCCGTCGGCGAGTGGCATACGCGCGCGCAGGTATCGACGTTGTTATTGCCAAAACCCGCCCGGACGAGTTTCTGGATGAGGTAGGTCTCCTCATTGGTGCAACGCGAAGAGGTGATGCCGCCGATCGAGTTTCTACCGTATTTCGCCTGGACGCGCTTCAATTCCGATGCCGCATAGGCGAAGGCCTCATCCCAGGAGACTTCGCGCCAGGGGTCGGAGACCTTGGCCCGGATCATGGGCTTGAGTATCCGGTCCTTATGGGTCGCATAGCCCCAGGCGAAACGGCCCTTGACGCAGGAATGGCCGTGATTGGCCTTGCCATCCTTCCATGGCACCATGCGCACGAGCTCTTCGCCGCGCATTTCGGCCTTGAAGGCGCAGCCAACGCCGCAATAGGCGCAGGTGGTAACCGCCGAATGCTCGGCCTGGCCGATGTCAATAACCGACTTCTCAACCAGGGTCGCGGTCGGGCAAGCCTGCACGCAGGCGCCGCAAGAGACGCATTCCGACTGAAGGAAAGGCTCCATTTGCCCCGCCGAAACCCGGCTGTCGAAGCCGCGCCCGTCAATTGTAAGCGCGAAAGTCCCCTGCACCTCCTCGCAGGCGCGGATGCAGCGGTTGCAGACGATGCATTTCGCAGGGTCGTAGGTGAAATAAGGGTTTGATTCGTCCTTCTTGTCATCGAGATGGTTTGCGCCCGCATAACCATAGCGCACGTCGCGCAGCCCGACATTGCCGGCCTCGGTCTGCAGCTCGCAATTGCCATTGACGGCGCACGTCAAGCAATCGAGCGGATGGTCGGAAATATAAAGCTCCATCACCCCTTTGCGAAGCTGCTTTAGCCGCTCCGTCTGGGTGTGGACGACCATGCCCGGCGCAACCGGCGTGGTGCAGGAGGCAGGCGTCCCCGCCCTGCCCTCGATCTCGACGAGGCACAGGCGGCACGAGCCAAAGGCTTCGATCATATCGGTCGCGCAGAGCTTTGGAATTTTGGTGCCAATTTCCATCGCCGCCCGCATGATCGACGTGCCTTCCGGCACCTCGACCTCAAGCCCGTCGATGGTGAGGGTCACGGTCTTGTCCGAACGCGAAGCAGGTGTGCCAAAATCGATTTCGGTGACCATTGACATGGCAGTCTTCCTCCTATTGGCCTATTCGGCGGCGGCGAGAGTGCGCGGCGCGAAATCTTCCCGGAAGTGGCGAACGGCGCTCATCACGGGGTAAGGCACGAACCCCCCCAGGGCGCATAGCGAACCGAACTTCATTGTATTGCAAAGGTCTTCGAGGAGGGCCATATTGGCCTCCGGCCTTATGCCCTGCAGCACGCGGTCGATAACCTCCATGCCGCGGACCGAGCCGATCCGGCAGGGTGTGCACTTCCCGCAGCTTTCGACCGCGCAAAATTCCATGGCGAACCGCGCCATCTTGGCCATATCGACGGTATCGTCGAACACCACTATCCCGCCGTGGCCAATGAGGCCGTCCTTGGCGGCGAAAGCCTCATAGTCATAGGGCATATCAAACATAGAGCGCGGGAAATAGGCGCCAAGAGGGCCGCCGCATTGCACCGCCCGCACCGGCCGGCCGGAGAAGGAACCTCCGCCGATGCCCTCGACAATCTCGCCGAGCGCCGGGCCAAAGCCCGTCTCGTAAAGGCCGCCATAGCGGACATTGCCGGCAATCTGGATTGGCATTGTGCCACGCGAACGGGCAAAGCCAAAGGAAGCATAGAATTCGCCGCCGCGGTCAAGAATGCTGGGAGCCGCCACGAGCGAAAGAACATTGTTGACGACGGTCGGCTTGCCAAAGAGACCCTTGTGCGCGGGCAGAGGCGGCTTTGCCCGGACAATGCCGCGCTTGCCTTCGAGGCTGTCGAGGAGAGAGGTCTCTTCGCCGCAGACATAAGCGCCGGCGCCCATTCGAAGCTCGAGTTCGAATGCATACCCGGAGCCCAAAATATCGGTGCCAAGATAGCCCGCCTCACGCGCGATCCTGATGGCTTCCAAAAAGGTCTTTCCCGCATGGGGATATTCGGAGCGGCAATAGACATAGCCCTTGGTTGCGCCAACCCCGATGCCGCAAATCGCCATGCCCTCGATCAGGGCAAAGGGATCCCCTTCCATGATCATGCGGTCGGCAAAAGTGCCGCTATCGCCCTCATCCGCATTGCAGACGACATATTTTTGATCTGCCGGGGTATCGGCAACGG